>NZ_FRBF01000004.1 GCF_900142545.1 Fibrobacter sp. UWT2
AGTGTCAGGCCGTCAACGCGTGCAACGCGTTGCTAGTATCCTAGGGCTATGCCCGTATATGAAGAACCGCCGGCTATGCCGGCGGGTCACTTTTTACTTGCTACCGATTTTTTTCTTTGTGAAAAGGCTTTTTGAAAGTATATTTAAGAGGCAAGTGTTGGGTGAGGATTGGATATGAAAAAACGTTTTGTAATCTCGAGTATTGTGGCTTTGTCGGCGTCGTTCGCGTTCGCCGACCCGCCGGCGAATTTTAGCGGTTGGGAAAAGGTATTCGAAGACAACTTCGACGGCACAAGCCTCGACAAGTCTAAATGGAACCCGACGTACAACTGGGGCCCCACTCACAACCACCGTGCCTATTGTGCCGAAGAGAACGTGATTGTCTCTGACGGTACGCTCAAACTTAAAGGCGAAAAGAAAAAGCACCCCGATGCTAGCGGCAGAACGGCCAAGTTCAACGGTAAAGAAATCCCGGTTGACTACACATCGGGTGCCATTGATACCAAGGGAAAATTTGAAGTCAAGTACGGTTATATCGAAGGCCGTTTCAAGGCTCCGTCGCAAAAGGGAACCTGGCCTGCCTTCTGGACACTGCAAGACGGCTGGCCTCCGGAAATTGATATTTTGGAAATTCCCGCTTCGCGCAAACAGCACCATTACTACTTGCATTACACCGACCCGAGCTGGTACAACAGTCACGGTTCGGCTTGGGACCACGAAGCTTCCTTCGGCGGTCATAAGGATGATGACGTGGATCGTTCCGCAGGATTCCACAACTACGGCGTGGAATGGGACGAAGGGACTCTCAGCTTTTACTTTGACGATAAAAAGTTCGCAAGCTACAATCGCCCGACCGAAATCAAGCAGCTCGCGGCGCAGTACATTATCGTGAACCTTGCTATTGGTGGCTGGGCTGGTGATGATATTGATATCACGACGGATAAGCCTGCGTATTTTGAAGCGGACTGGGTGCGCGTGTGGCAAGCTAAGCCTGCGAAACCCGATACGGTACGCATTTTCTCGATGAATTTTGGAACCTGCATGGTGCGGACGGCTGAAGATAAACTTGCGCTTGGCGATTGCAATGGCGACAATGCCGTCGCAACAATTACGCCGCTTTCTTCAACGACTTACCGCATCAACTTCGGTGACTTGTCGATTGATACTCCGAACGAGTCGACTGATGCCGGCATTACAATGGGCTTGTACAAGTGGAATGCGGGCGGACACCAGAAGGTCGTGATGGAAAAACAGTCCGGCTACGAAGGCTCCGTGGTGCGCATGAAGATGCAACACAGCAACATGTACTTGCGTGCAACGACGGATGGCGAACGCGTGGTGCAGAGCTGGTCCGATGACTGGGAATGGAACCAGATGTGGCGCCTGTTGCCGGATACGGCTACGGTCGATTCTGGCCGAACCGCACTCGGTAATTTTGCAAGCGTGTACGGAACCTCGGTGCATTATGCCGATGGACAGTTGTTTGTAGAACTGGCGAGTGCTTTCAAAAATGGGGCGACAGTTCGCGTTCTGGATTTGCAGGGCCGCGAAGTCATGCGCAAGCAGACTATGCACGGTGTTGCGTTGAATGTAGGTTCGTTGCCCGCCGGCTTATACCATGTCGCGGTAAGCGACGGCAAATGCGTTGATGTCAAACGGTTCAAGAAGTAGAACTTAGAACCAGTATCCGAGCGATGTGTTGGCGGTCGGGTAGACGCCGCCGTTAAAGTAGAGACTGCTGAGGAGCGTTGCTCCGAGAGAAACTTTCCAGTGGTTGTTAATCCACTTGGAGGCTCCGATGTATTGGCTCAATACGAAGGGTAAGTCAACGCGTGTCCTGAAACCGAAATCCTGCTCGATGGCGGGCAAGTAGATCATCGGCGAGTAGGAAAGAGCGAAACTGTTCCAGTAAAAAGAAGTGTAGGCGCCGCCACCAAGGCGTGCTTGCCATACGTACTTTTCTTTGAAATGCTTGACTTCGGAAGTTTCGGTGCAGCCGGTGCTTTTTGTATAGGTGGTACATTCGTAGTAGTCGAACGAAGCCTCGCCTAGGTCATAGAGTCCCAAATCAAAGTAAGCCCCCACTTCGAAATGTTTCTTGTTGATTCCGCCGGTGACGCGCGCGTATAGGCCGGGATCCAATCCGAGGGAGTAACCCCATGACAAGTCGCTACTCGATTTGAACAGGTGAGTGAATGCGAGCGAAACGGGGAACCGGTTTCGCTTGTAGCGGAAGTCCTTGATCTTGGTTCTTGACATGATGGTAAAATCGCCATCGTCAGAAACTAGGGGGTCAATGTCGCTTTCTTTCAGTCCGGTGTTGTGGACGTCCTTCATTTTCATTTCATCTTTCGTGGTATAGTTGAGCGAAAGAGAAAGTCCCTTGATCGAAGAGTTGTTCGGGAGTTCTTTGCCGATGCCGGTAAAATTGTCGGGAACACCGATTTCGAAGGTTCCTTGCGTCAGGTTGCCCTGCCTGTAGATAGGGTTGGTACAGCCCGTAAAGAGTACGGTGCAAGAGAGTCCTGCCAGCAGAGCTTTTAAGTGAAAATGCCTCATTGTTTCCTCTTCCCCCCGGAAGTGTTACACAACTTGAACGAGCAATCCCTTGAGGTACTGGCCTTCGGGGAAGGCTGTATTCACGGGGTGGTCGGCGGGTTGGCCGAAGCGTTCAATGATTTGAACGCGCCGATGTGCATCGGCGGCGGCATCCGCGATAATCTTCTGGAATAAGTCCATTTCCATAAGGCCCGAGCAGCTGAAGGTCGCGAGCATGCCGCCTTCGGCCAAGAGCTTCATGGCGAGCAGGTTGATGTCCTTGTAGCCGCGGGCACCCTTCTGGAGGTTGTCCTTGCTTTCTACGAACTTGGGCGGGTCCAGCACGATGAGGTCGAATGTTTCGGCCTTGTCGCGGCACTTGCGCAGATACTGGAACACGTCGGCTTCCACATGTGTGGCGTGAGCGGTGCTGAGCTTGTTGCGCATGATGCCTTCCTTGGCGAGCTTGAGAGCGTCCTTGGATACATCCACCTGATAAACTTTTTCGCAACCGCCGCGGAGAGCGTAGAGCCCGAAGCCGCCGGTATAGCAGAAACAGTTCAGAACCTTCTTGCCCTTGGAAATTTCGCCAATGCGGCGACGAGCATCGCGCTGGTCCAGGTAGTAACCGGTCTTGTGACCGTTCTTCACGTCGATGGGGAAGAGGATTCCGTTTTCGTTAATGATGACTGGTTCGTCCGGCACTTCGCCGTAGACGCAACCGGTGCGCAGCTGCAGGCCTTCTTTCTTGCGCACGTCGGAATCGCAGCGTTCGTAAATGCCGCGGCAGTGCGTCTTTTCGGCGAGCAGCTCGTAAATGTCTTTGCGGTGGACTTCGGCGCCGGCGGCGAGGATTTCCACGGAGTAAATGTCGGCGTACTTGTCGATGATGCAGCCTGGAATGCCGTCGTTCTCGGCGTTAATCAGGCGGAAGGCGGATTCCTTGTCATCGATGTCAAAGCCGCGGCTCTTGCGTGCAGCGATCGCGCGGTCGAGCAAGTCGCTAAAAAATTCGCGGTCAATGTTTGCCTTTTCGCCGAACGTCCAGAAGCGCCCGCGGATCTGGGACTTGGGCGAGTACGCCGCAAGACCCAGAAAGTCGCTCTTGTAGCTGTAAACTTCAACGGTGTCGCCAAGTTCCGGGTCGCCGATGACTTCGTCAACGGCTCCGCTAAAAATCCAGGGGTGATAACGCAGTGCGGACTTTTCGCGTCCGGCTTTCAAGGTAATTGCTTTCATGGATTCAAATTTAGAAATAATGTAGACTTTTGAAGATGCTCTCTTTTTCTATCTTTGGGCCCATACCTCAAAGCGCCAAAGGCGCGACCTCATACCTAAGATGTTTGAATCGCTATTTGACAAATACCCCTTCTTTAGAGCGGTGCCCTGCGTGCTCTGCATGGCGATCATTTTTAAGATTTCTTCGCTGACGAATGAACAGCTGCAGGATTTTCCGCATATTTGGGATAAACTGGCCCACTTTTGCGAATACGCAACGCTTGCCGGTTGCTATGCTATGCTCTGGACTCGGGGCGAATGGTCCAAGCGCCAGTGGCTGCGTGTGCTTGTGGTAGGTGTACTCGCTTTGATTTACGGCTGTACCGACGAATACCACCAGAGTTTTGTGGAAGGCCGCGACAGCAGCGTGCTTGACTTGGTGGCTGACTTGACCGGTGGACTCACGGGCGGCATTGTTTACGCCGTTGTCACGCGAATCTTGAATCGCTTTGACCCGGTGCCGGAAGAAAAAGTAGACAGTAGGCCGTAGGAAGTAGACAGTGTCATCCTGAGTCCTGAAACGAGTTCAGGATAAACAAGTCGAAGGATCCTTACTCAAATTCTCCGAGTAATATTATTTCGCGGTGCAGTTGGATGCCGAATTTCTCGGCAACTCTTGCCTGCACGAATTTGCTTAAATTCATGATGTCTGCGGCGGTTGCTCCACCCACGTTTACGATGAAGTTCGCATGTACGGTGCTGACTTCGGCACCACCCATGCGGTAGCCCTTGAGGCCTGTCTGCTCAATGTAATAGCCCGGCGCAATTTGTGTGGGTGTGTCGGCGGCTCCGGCGGAAAGGCGCTTGAAGGTGGAGCCTGCATTCGGCATGTTCAGCGGCTGGCTTGCCTTGCGCTTCGCCATACATTCGGCGAGTTCCGCTTCGAGGTCAGCGACGGTCTTGCCTTCTGCACTTGCTGCGGGCAACTGGAATGTGGCGGAGACAATCGTTTCACCTAATTTTTGGAAGGCGCTTTGTCTGTAGCCGAAACCGCATTCGCTTGCGGCGTGCTCATGTAAGTTGCCGTCGGTGTCAATCGTCGTGACGGTGGTGCAGCAGGTTCCGATTTCTTGGCCGTAGGCACCTGCGTTCATGTAAATCGCGCCACCCAAGGTTCCCGGAATTCCGGCGAGCTTGTGGATGCCTGCAAAACCTTGCTTCATCGCGTTGCGTGCAAACCTGCCCAGCGGAGTGGCGGCACCGACATGGAATGCTCCGTTTCCTAAATCATTTATTTCTGAAAATTTACCCGCAAGCGTAATCACGATGCCATCAAAGCCTTTGTCTGCAACCAGCAGGTTCGTGCCGTTCCCTAAAATAAAGTAGGGAAGCGCTTTTTCGTGCGCTAAGGCGAAAGCTTCCTTTAAATCGTCGGCATTTTCCGCTTTTACGAAATAGCGTGCCGGCCCTCCGACCTTAAAGGAAGTGTGCTTGCACATAGGTTCGTTTTCAGAAAGAATCATAGCAGAAATATAGAATTCTTGCTATTATTTCTCCACCATGACCAACGAAGAACTGAAACAATTCAAGTCGGCTATTTCGATTACGGCCGTTGCGCAGAGCCTGGGAGTAGAAGTCTCTCATGGCAAATGCCGTTGTTTCTTTCCGCAGCGTCATTCGCATGGTGACCGTACGCCGTCGGTTTCGATTTCCGAAGAACGCGGAACTTTCCGTTGCTGGGTTTGCGACGATGTTCGCGGCGACGTGATTTCGTTGGTTCAACTGGTAAAGGATTGCGGCTTTACCGAAGCGCTGAACTGGCTCATGGAACAGTACCCGTTCCTGGTGCCAGCCTCCGCCCGTAAGGAAATGGCGAAAATCGCCGAACGTGCTGCCAATGCGGCGGCACGTCCGCGTACGACAAGTGCGCCTGCGGCTCGCGTGCCCGAAGTGGCCCTGCCGCCTGAACCTGAGGAACCGCCGCTGGTTTCTGACGATGACCGCAAAAAGATTATCCTTTCGTTCCTCAAACGCTTAAGCCCTGTCGACAATACGCCTGCGGGCAAGTGGCTCGCTCGCCGTCGCATCTACAAGCCCGTGTGGGACAAGATGCTTTTGCGCACCATTACCAATTACGAAGAGGTGAACAACAGCCTCAAGGCGGACTTTGGCGAAGAGGTGCTGAAGTACGTGGGTCTCTTTAACGACAAGGGCCATTTGCGTTACTACAAGCACCCGTTGATTTTCCCGTATCTGGACCCGCAGCGCAGAGCGTTCTATTTCCAGTCTCGCGCCATCGATAACACGGTGGTGCCCAAGGAACTTAACTTGCGCGGCACGGTACCGTACCCGTACAATATGGTGGCGCTGGACCAAAAACCGGGTTGGGTCTATTTGTGCGAAGGCGTGGTCGATACGCTCACGTTTTTAGGACAAAGGATCAATGCGGTCGGAATTCCCGGTGTCCGCAGCTTCAAAGTGGAGTGGTTGAATCTTTTTAGAAACAAAAACGTGGTTCTTTGTCTGGATCATGATGAAGCAGGCCGTTCAGGCATGGAATATATCGGCAACTTGTTCACACAAGCGGGCATTCATAATGTAATTTTAGGCGAAGGGATGGAAAACTTGCCCACGGCCATGAAAGAAGGTGAAGACATCAATGATTGGTTCGGAGGAAAGAAGTAATGGATAAAGTGAAGTTGTATTTTGGTAAGGTCAAGGACTTTTTTAAGTGGTTCGTGAACACGACGTTTGCTCGTGTTGCGGGTGTTATACTCAAGTGGCTTTACCGGATTATCAATTTCATTATCCGTCAGGCTTTGTTGATCCTGATTATCTATTCGGCCATTTTCTCGGCGGCAGCGTCTTACGCCTTGTACCGAGCCTTTATTTACGGCTACGATATTTACGACGGCGTGGCACAGCTTAAAGATACTCAGCCCGAAATGAGCAAGTATATGGAGGCTCTGCGCGATTCGAACCCGAATATCGAAATCAAGCACACCTACGTGCCGCTTGATTCCATTAGCCCGTACCTGCGCAAGGCGGTCATTGCAAGCGAAGATGCCGGTTTCTACTTCCATCCGGGATTTGACATTCGTGCCATTGCCGAAGCCTTGGATGCAAACCAGATGGCGGGGAAGACCAAGTTCGGAGGCTCTACGATTACGCAGCAGCTCGCGAAGAACCTGTTCTTGAGCGGGGAACGCTCCTTCAACCGCAAGTTCAAGGAACTTGCCTACGCGCTCCTGATGGAACATGAGCTCGGCAAGGACCGCATTCTGGAACTGTACCTGAATTACGCCCAGTGGGGCAAGGATATCTTTGGCTGTCAGGAAGCCTGCCGTACCTATTACAAGAAGAGCTGCGCCAAGCTGAGTGTCGATCAGGCTATCAACCTGGCTGCCATGCTCGCAAGCCCGGGCAAGCATCACCCGAACATGCGCGAAAGCCAGTTCATGGCCAAGCGTCGCGCCGTGATTTACCAGAACATGTTCCCCAAGAAGGACAGCGTGCTGGTGGATTCCTTGCGCCAGCTGATGGCTCCGATTCCCAAAGACAGTGCTGCCAAGGCAAAGGCATCGGAAAAATCTATAGAAAAGAGCCCGGCTAAAAACCCGGACAAAAAGCCCGAGAAGGCTCCGGAGAAAAATTCGTCGAAGACCTCTGAAAAGTCGGCGAAAGCTCCCGCGAAAGCCTCTACCAAAAAGAAATAAAAGTTTCTATATTTGACTTGTCTAAAATTTTCTTAAAGGACGCTAAAAATGGCTAAGAAAGAATCCAAGAAGAAGGTTGTCCTCGCTTATAGCGGTGGACTCGATACTTCCATCATCATCCCCTGGCTCAAGGAAAACTACGACTGCGAAGTGATCGCTTTCGCTGCCGACCTCGGTCAGAACGACTTCCCGGACGCTAAGGCCCTCGAAGACAAGGCTCTCAAGACTGGCGCTTCCAAGTGCTACGTTCTTGACCTCAAGAAGGAATTCCTCGAAGACTACGTTTGGCCGACCGTTCGCGCCGGTGCTAAGTACGAAGGAACCTACCTCCTGGGTACCTCTTTCGCCCGTCCGCTCATCGCCAAGTACCAGGTGAAGATTGCTGAAAAGGAAGGCGCCTACGCTGTTGCTCACGGTGCTACCGGTAAGGGTAACGACCAGGTCCGTTTTGAACTGACCTACGCCGCTCTCAACCCGAAGCTTGAAATCATTGCTCCGTGGAAGGACCCGAAGTGGACGTTCCACAGCCGTGAAGACGCTATCGACTACGCTGCCGCTCACAAGATTCCGCTCAACGGCATCAGCAAGAAGAAGATCTACTCCGAAGACGGTAACCTGTGGCACCTCTCTCACGAAGGTGGCGTTCTGGAATTCCCGGAACAGGAACACAAGTACGAATTCCTCAAGCACACCAACACGTATGAAAAGGCCCCGAACAAGGCTGATCACGTGACGATTACCTTCGATAAGGGTAATCCGGTTGCTATCGACGGCAAGAAGATGGGCGCTGTCGAACTCCTCGAATACCTGAACAAGATTGGTGGCAAGAACGCTTGCGGTCTCTTGGACATCGTCGAAAACCGCCTCGTCGGCCTGAAGAGCCGCGGCGTGTACGAAACTCCGGGTGGCACGCTCCTGTACAAGGCTCACGAATGCCTGCAGCAGCTCGTGCTCGACAAGGAAACTTTGTTCGAAGCCCAGAAGATGTCTATGACCTATGCCAACCTCGTGTACAATGGCCAGTGGTTCACTCCGCTCCGCCAGGCTATGGATGCCTTCTTCGCTGAAGTGAATAAGGTTGTTACCGGTGACGTGACCCTCAAGCTCTATAAGGGTAACATTATTCCGGCCGGCATCAAGAGCCCCTACAGCCTCTACGACATGGGCCTCGGTGGATTCACCGACGTTGACATGTACGACCAGAAGGACGCAACGGGCTTCATCCGCTGCTATGGCCTCCCGCTCAAGACGCGTGCTCTGTTGCTCGGCAACAAGACCAACGTCGACTTCGGCAAGCCGGTTGTTCTTCCGAAAAAGTAAAGAGACAGCTCGCACAAGCGTGCGTCTAAAAAATCCTCGGTTCAGTTTATCTGACCGAGGATTTTTTTTAACTTCAAACTTCCTACTGCCTACTAGAATTCAAACATATACCCAGCTCCCCATAGGAGCATCGGGGCGTCGTGCTCGACGAACTTTTGAGTGGGAACGCTAATTTGTGTGTAGAACCCGTACAGGTGAGACCACAGTTCTATAGAAACGTCACCGATTTCTTTGAAGTTGTGGGGGTATAGGGTAGGGCCGTTGGCCTTGTTGATTTCCTTGTGCATCCCGTTGGGGGCTCTGGCGTATTCGTAACCGCCGCCGAGGCCTGCGTCAAGGTGAAAGGGGTTGCCGTAAAAGAAGGTCCAGAGCAGGCTTCCTCGAACGCCGCACCAAAAGTCGTTGGTATTGTGTAGAAAACCCATTCCCTGTGCACGGAACATGACTTCTTTGTAGCCGACACCGGCGACGGCGACAATCGGGGTTTGGTTCCTGATTCCCAGGCCGGCGTTAAAACGCCAGTTGTCTGCATGGCTAAAAACGGCTAAAAAAAGAACGAATAGGAACGTGCAAAAAAAACGGGGGCGAAACATAGTTCAAATATAGACAAAACTTATCAATATACTCGCAAAAACCTGTTTTTATTCCTATATTGTTTTGCATAAAACTCGGCCCGCCGTAGCACGGACCACAAAAAAGGAATCAATATGAAGATGAAATCACTTATCAAGGCTTGCGCATTCGCTTGCGCTTTTGCCGCTCCTGCAATGGCTGAAGGTGGCATGTTCGAAGGGACTCTCCCGGAAAACTGGACCGCTGACGTGGTCGCTGCAGTTCGCTATAACTGGTACAACTTCAGCAACTGGCAGAAGGACGGTACCTCGAACTATACTTGGCTCGTGACCTACGATGCCGACGTTCAGGGTAAGTGGAAAGTCGCCAACTGGCGTAACCTCATCGACATTGACCTCGGTCAGACTTGGACCAAGGGCGTGGGCAAGCGTAAGTCCAACGACCGCCTCTTCTGGGAATCCATGCTTGACTTCAACATGACCGAAGTCCTCAAGCCCTACGTTGGTAACCGCTTTGAAACTCAGTTCATGGCTGGCTACGAATATAGCGAAGACGAAGATGGCAACGAAGTCAGAACCGCAATTTCTAGCTTCATGGATCCTGCATACGAAACGCAGGTTGCCGGTCTTGCTTACGTTCCGAACGAAAACTTCTCTCAGCGCCTCGGCTTTGCAAACCGTATGACCATTTCTAGGGGCTACGGCTATGCTGACAAGCATTATAAGGAAAAGGTCGAAGCTGGTCAGAGAGGTTCCATTAAGGAGTTCCGCGACGAACCCGGTCTCGAATCTATCACCGAAGCCAAGTATGCCTTCTCTGACATCGTGAGCTTCAAGACCCGTCTGTGGGCCTTCACCAACTTCGAAGGTACTGAACAGATTGATGGCCTTTGGGAAAACCTGCTCTCTGTGATGATTGCACCGCTCGTTGAACTCCAGGTTGGCTTCGACATGGCCTACGACTGGGATCTCGACGAAGATACGCAGTACAAGAGCATGGTGCTCTTCGGTCTGACCTGGCGCTGGTTCTAATCGCAGCGAAGCAGCTCTTTAAATCAACAGATAAAAAAATCCTCGGCTTAGCCGAGGATTTTTTTACTTCCTACTGTCTACTTCTCCAAATCCGCTTTCATCGCCCTAATGGCATTTCCGCGGTGGCTGATGCCTTTCTTTTCTGCAAGTTCCATCTGCGCGAAGGTGCGGTCGAATCCGTCAGGAACAAACAGCGGATCGTATCCGAATCCCATGTCACCGACGGGGGCGAAGTTGATTTGCCCGCGGCATTCGCCTTCGTAAATCTTCGGTTCGCTCACGGTCCACTTGCCGTCGACTTCAGCGACTTTCTGGTAGGAGAGTGCGCAGAAGTAGCGGGCGGTGCGGTCCTTGACGCCTTCCAACTTTTGCATCAGCTTGTCGTTGTTGGCTTGGTCGTTGCCGTGGTAGCCGCAGTAGCGGGCGCTGTAAATGCCCGGTTCGCCGTTCAGCGCAAAAACCTCGAGGCCGGAATCGTCTGCAAGTACCGAGGCTTCGATCTTCTTTTCGCAGAGCCACTTGGCTACGGTGCTTGACTTGATGATGGCGTTCGCTTCAAAGGAATCGCCGTCTTCGACGATGTCCCCTTCGAAGCCGATGTCCTTGAGGGTCTTGAATTCCTTGTTCTCGGTTCCGAGAATGTGGGCGAAGTCCCTGATTTTCCCGGGGTTGCCCGTAGCGATAACAAATAAATGCTTCATTAGTACTTTTCCGGTTTCATGACGATAAGGATGGCGTCGACGACAATGCCTACGCCGCAGAGACCGCCGGTGCAAAGCCAGAGAATACCGGTCCAAATTTTGCCTTCGTAAAAACGGTGCAGACCCAGATAGCCCAGCAAAATGCAAAGGGCGAGGGCAATCCACTTGTTATGTTCACCTTGAGCGGGCATAAAAAACTCCTTGGTTTAAGGCAATCCAAATATAGAAAATAGCGGTGCGTCCAAAATTTTCTACATTGGAGTTGTGCTCCACGTATTTAAACACGAAATGCGCTTGATATTTAGGGATCCCCGATTCTGGATTCCTTTCATTATTCCGCCAGTGATTTTGGCGGCAAGCCAGGCGATTGCCGTGTCGCGTTATGGTGGGCAGATTATGCAGGGCATGGAAGGTTATATGATGCTTCTGCTGGGGTGCCTCATGGCTCCCATGGGTTCGCCCCTAGCGGCTGACAGTTTTGCGGGGGAGCGCGAACGTAATTCGCTCGAGCTTTTGCAACTGTCTCCGATTGCACCCGTTAAACTCTTTTGGGGCAAGCTTTTGGCGGTGTTGCCGTTCCCGGTAGCGTTCTCGCTTTTGGCGGAATTTGCTTACTGGTTTTCTCATCCTGAAATTTCTACGACAGTGGCGATGGCGTCTATTCTCGGGGCTTTTTCTGCGGTTCTCCTGACCACTTCGTTTTCGCTGATGCTTTCGCTTCGGGTAAAGACGGTGCGTGCTGCAGCGCATCTTTCGCTGTTCGTGGTGGTTCCGCTTTTGCTGCTGGTGCAGCTGGGGCACGAGGCCTTTTTGCAGGGGCTGTTTGTTCCGTCGGTGTTTTTTGTCCTGTCTGTGGTGGTATGTGCCGCCGCGATTTTCGGGGGCATGCGCAAGTTTGTGAGCCTGTAGCTCGCCATTTGCCGATTTTTGCCTAAAATCGCCGATTTTTCTAAAAAAAGAGTTCAAAGCGCCTTAAGGGGCGCTTTTTTTATTCTTAGAATTCCTTAAAATGCGATATGTAAAAAATATTTTTGAGAACATTTTAGAAATGGCGATTTTTATTTAAAATCGCCATTTTCTTGTTTTATGCGCTAGAATAACGAAAAAAGTGCATTTTATTTTTGAAATGCCTATTGACTTTTGGTTGTTTTGATTATAAATTTTGAGAAGAAATTTGAGAACATTTTCGAGCGTGGTGGCTTGAAATGACAAAATAAGGGATGGATGATATGGTTAAAACACAGAAAAACTGGTATAGAACTCTTGCCGTAGGCGCAGCATTGGGCGCAGCCCTCGCAACTTCCGCGATTGCGGCCACGTCACCTGATTTTCCGCTGACGGGCTGGGCGACCCAAAACGGCAGCACCACTGGCGGAGCCAATTACGGCACAGTCACCGTTGACAACGTCAGCGATCTTAAAAGCTACGCCAAAGCGGGCAACAAAACAATCTACATCAAGCCTGGTACTTATGCAGGTACCGTGGAAGTCGGTAGCAACGTTACCCTTTACGGCTATCCTGGAGTCACAATCACTCAGCCGTCCAAAGGAAGCGGTATCAAGATTTCCGGCTCCAAGAACGTGATTGTTCGAAACATTTCTGTGCAAGGTGTTGGTGCGGTCGATGAAGATGATGAAGACTGCTTACAAATAAACCATGAAGCAAAAAACATTTGGATTGACCATGTTCATGTCTACGACGGGCACGACGGTAACATGGACATTGTAAACCAGTCTGATTATATTACAGTCTCGTGGAGCAAATTCACCTATACGTCCAAATCTAAGAACCATCAATTTTCCAATCTTTTCGGCAATAGTGATTCAAAAACTGCAGATGCTAACGCCTTGAAGATTACCGCACACCACAACTGGTGGGGTGATGGTGTAAAGGAACGTATGCCCCGCGTGAGATTTGGCCAGGTTCATGTGGTCAACAACCTCTACACAAGCTCTGCTGCAAGCTATTGTGTTCGTGCCGGCATGAAGGCAAACATCCGTGTCGAAAGCAATGTGTTCATCGGCGTAAAAAATCCTTTGGATTACAACAATCAGTCCAAAGAAGATGCCAAAGTTTCGATGATTAACAACTATTACGAAAAGACCTCCGGCAACACAACAGGCCAAGGAACTGCGTTCACGCCGCCATACCAAATGAGCGTTACCGATGTGAGTAATCAGGCAAAAGCTTACGCGCTCCGCGATTCCATCCAGGCTTACGCTGGCCCAACGCTCCCGGCTCCGGGTAGCTCGCAGGTGACTCCGGTTTCTTCTTCTAGTGTGCAGCAGTCCAGCTCTTCGCAGGCAAAGTCCAGCAGCAGCGTTGTGCCTGCATCGAGTTCTTCTGCCAAGTCCAGCTCGTCGCAGACGCCTGTCGCGGGCGAGGCTAGCCTCACCAAGCACGGCTCGGGCAGTGCGACCCAGGAAGTTGCCCAGGGTGCCTCTATCGTGGAATTCTACTACACGATTGAAGGCGCAACAGGCGCCACCGTAACGGGCCTTCCGCAGGGTGTGACGGGTACGCTCAAGGGTCTTGACTATTACATTTCGGGCACTGTCGCTTCTACGGCTGCACCGGGTGCCTACAAGTTCACCGTGACGACGACGGGTGCTTCCAAGAATGCGTCCAAGAGCGGAACGATTACGGTTACCGGTACGGGAACTTCTGCTCCGACGTCTAGTTCGGGTGTTGCGGAGTCAAGCTCCTCGCAAACGGAAGAACCGAAGTCTAGTTCCTCTGAAACGGTCGTAAGTTCCAGCTCTGAAACGAGTACCGCCATCATGGCGAACGTGCAGACTCCGCGCTTCAATGTCTCTGTCGAAGGTAGAACCTTGTCGGTGCAGGGCGCCACTCGTTCGGCTTACCTCCTTGATGCTCAGGGCAAGCTCGTTGCGAAGGTGAATCCCTCGGGTAGCGCATGCTCTATCGCTGTTCCTCGCGCCGGTTCTTACCTCTTGCGAGTCGGCAACGAAATGCGTCAAGTTAACATACGATAGTTATTTCTCTATAGCAAAGTTCCGGACTTAGTCCGGATAAAAAAATGCCGGATTTGTCATCCGGCATTTTTGCTTTGTAAGAACGTTTTCGCTTATTCTAGATACGTGTAACCGTACAGGCCGCTACGATAGATATTCAGGTATTCCTTACCTTCTTGCAAGGTAATCTTACCTTCTTTCACTGAGCGCGACACCCAGTTTTCCATGGTGCGCACCAGGGCCTTGTCGCTGAAGTTCACGTAGTCGAGCACGTCTTCTACGGATTCACCGTCAATCACCTTGTCGATTTCGTAACCGCCCTTGTCGTTGCAAACGATATGGACGGCGTTGGTGTCGCCAAAGAGGTTGTGCAAGTCACCGAGGATTTCCTGGTAAGCGCCCACGAGGTAAACCGCGATGTAGTACGGTTCGTCCTTCTTGAGTTCATGCAACGGGAGCGTGCGGCTCACGTCGCCACCGCGAACGAACATGTCAATTTTACCGTCGGAGTCGCAAGTGACATCCTGCAACGTCGTTTCGACAGTCGGTTCTTCGTTCAGGCGCTGGATCGGCATCAGCGGGAAAACTTGGTCCACGCCCCAGCTGTCCGGCAGGCTCTGGAACAAACTGAAGTTGCAGAAGTACTTCTGGGCCAGCAGGCGCGGAAGTTCGCTGAGTTCATAAGGCGGATGGCGCAGGTCCTTGGCGAGCAAGTCGACCTTGCGCACGATGCTCCAGAACAGGCGTTCGCACATGGCGCGAGTGGGCAAGTCGTAGTCGCCGACCTTGAAACCATTGAGCACGTCGTCGTTCAGCTGAATGGCGTCGTGCCAGCTTTCGAGCAAGTTTTTCGGGGTCAGTCCCTTGTAAATGCCGTAAAGGTCCTTCAGTGCATCGGGAGCATTTTCGTCGATTTCGTGAATGTTCTCGTCGAAGAATGCCTGGCCGGCAGTTTCAAGAACATTGAACACCAGAATGGAATGGTGAGCCGCAAGTGCACGGCCCGATTCCGCGATAATATTCGGGTGAGAAACGCCGCCGTTTTCGCAAGCTTCGTACATGGCGTACACCACGTCGTTGGCGTATTCCTGAATGGAATAGTTCACCGAGCTAGCGTTAGAGCTGCGGGTGCCGTCGTAATCGACACCGAGACCGCCACCTACGTCCACGAATTCAAGGGCCATGCCCATCTTCTTAATTTGTACGTAGAACTGCGAAACTTCGCGAAGGCCGCTCTTGATGTGGCGAATGTTGGTAATCTGGCTACCCAGGTGGAAATGGATGAGCTTCATGCAGTCTTCCATTTTCTCTTCCTTGATGTAGTCCAGGGCTTCCAACAGTTCAGAACTGTTCAGGCCGAACTTGCTGTGGTATCCGCCGGATTCTTCCCACTTGCCGCTACCGGAGCTGGCGAGCTTGATGCGAATACCGATGTTCGGACGCACGCCGATGCGACGCGACAGTTCCACCACCAGGTGAAGCTCGTTCATCTTTTCGACGACGATGAAAATCTTCTTGCCCATCTTCTGTGCAAGGAGGGCGAGTTCGATAAAGTCTTCGTCCTTGTAGCCGTTGCAGATAATCAGCGAATCCGGATTATCCATGTTCGCAAGCACGGCGTGGAGTTCCGGCTTGGAGCCGGCTTCAAGACCGATGTTGAACTTCTTGCCGTGGCTCACGACTTCTTCGAGCACGGCACGCTGCTGGTTCACCTTGATCGGGAAGATGCTGTAATAGCTCCCGTTAAAGCCGTATTCCTTGCGGGACTTGTTAAAGCATTCGTTGATCTTCTCGATGCGGCTGTCCAGGATATCCGGGAAACGCAACAGCATCGGAGTAGAAACATCGCGGAGCGAAAGTTCTTGCACCAGTTCGTAAAGGTCAATGTCCGGACCGCCATCCTTGAGCGGATGTACCGTGGCATGGCCCTTTTCGTTGATGTCGAAGTAGTTTACGCCCCAACCCTTGACGTTGTACAAGTCGCGGGAATCGTCAATGCGCCATTTTTTCATGTTCAATCCTTCGGATTGTAGCTATGAGGTCGGGCTTCGCCCTTTGAGCTGTGAGCTCGGTCGCCCTTATGCTTCGCTTCAGGGCTCCCTTTGGGTTCAAGTTAGGCGCCAAAGGCGCGAGAAAAAAACTCATACCCCAAAGCGACCGTAGGTCGCGTGCTCATAGCTCACAACCTCTAGTCCACCAGCACCGGGTTAAAGTTTTCCTGCCAGGGGAGGCCGTACTTGGTGAGGGCTTCCATGAACGGATCCGGGTCGAATTCTTCGACGGTGTGCACGCCCGGCTTGTTCCACTTGCCGGTGAGCACCATCATGGCGCCGCACATAGCCGGAACGCCAGTCGTGTAGGCGATAGCCTGGCTGCCGAGTTCCTTGTAGCATTCCTGGTGGTCGCAGACGTTGTACAGGTAGTACGTCTTGTCCTTGCCGTCCTTCTTGCCCTTGAAAATGCAACCGATGTTGGTCTTACCGACGGTGCGGGGGCCGAGGCTTGCCGGATCCGGGAGCAGTGCCTTGAGGAACTGGATCGGAACGATGTCCTGACCCTGGAACTTGATCGGCTGGGTGCTGAGCATGCCCACGTCTTCGAGGCAACGCATGTGGTCGAGGTAGCTCTGACCGAACGTCATGAAGAAACGGATGCGCTTCACGCCCGGAATGTTCTGGGCGAGCGATTCGATTTCTTCGTGGTGCAACAGGTACATATCCTTCTGACCGACCTGGTCGAAGTTGTACACGCGCTTGATGCTCATGGCCGGGATTTCAACCCAGTGACCCTTGCCGTTAGCGTCGGTGTCCCAGTAGCTACCCGGAGCAGAGACTTCGCGAAGGTTGATTTCGGGGTTGAAGTTGGTGGCGAACTTGTAACCATGGTCGCCGCCGTTGCAGTCGAGAATGTCGATTTCTTCGATGGTGTCGAACTGGTGCTTCAGGGCATAGGCGCAGTATGCCTGGGAAACACCCGGGTCGAAACCAGAACCGAGCAGAGCCGTGAGACCGGCCTTTTCAAACTTTTCTTTGTATGCCCACTGCCAGCTATAGTCGAAGTAGGCGCTGAAACCCTGTTCCTTGCAGCGCTTGTCGTAGACCTTGCGCCATTCCGGATCGTCGATGTTTTCGGGTTCGTAGTTAGCCGTGTCCATATAGTTCACGCCGCATTCGAGGCAGGCGTCCATAATGGCCAAGTCCTGGTAGGGGAGAGCGATGTTCATCACCAGGTCGGGCTTGTATTCTTTAATAAGAGCAGAGACATTTTCGGCCTTGTCGGCGTCAACGGCTGCAGTCGTAATGACCGTCTTTGTATTCGGGCGGAGTTCCTGGGCCAGCTTTTCGCAGTTTTCGCGATGGCGGCTTGCGATACAGATTTCGCTAAAAACTTCGCTGCAGGTGCAGCACTTCTTGATAGCAACTGTGGCAACGGCGCCACAACCGATAATCAATGCTCTTGCCATTTTTTGTTTTTTCCTCATTTGTTGAGAGTTAATCCATCGGGATGGCGATCCCGGTAGAGTATGTTGATGCCGTAAATTTAGGAAATAAAAAAAAGATTCACTTTGAAAAAATCCCCAAATTGTATTTAAACGAAATTTTTTTTATTATATTTGGCTTGCACGGAGCTTTAGCTCAATTGGTTAGAGCAGCGGACTCATAACCCGCGGGTTCCGGGTTCAAGTCCCGGAGGCTCCACGAAAGTCCTTGGTTTTTCAAAACCAGGGACTTTTTTCTATCTTTTTTGACGTGAAAAAGAATTTGGAAAAGACTGAAACGATTTCTTTTGTGGTCGATGTGGGCAACTCCCACACGGTGATTGGAATTTTTAAGGATACCAAGGTTGTTGATTATTGGCGCTTGACTACCCGCAAGGAAACCACTTCCGACGAGGTGATGAACAAGGTGGGTGGTCTCTTGAGGTTTTCCAAGATTAAGTCGGAAGAGATTACCCATGTGGGCCTTTCTACGGTGGTGCCCGCCTTGGAACGCCCCTGGATCAAGGCTCTGGATTCCTTGCTTAAAAAGCGCGTGCAGGTGGTGAATTCCAAAAACTGCATGGGCTTGCAGATCAATTACCAGAACCCGTCTATGGCCGGTGCCGACCGCTTGTGCAATGTAGTTGCCATGCGCGAGGCTGGCTTCAAGAATGCGATTGTCGTGGATATGGGGACCGCAACCACTTTTGACGTCATGAAGGATGGCGCCTTTGCAGGTGGCGTGATTATTCCCGGCATTAACGCAAGCTTGGATGCCTTGACGGAAAAGGCCGCACGCCTTTTGCCCGTGACTATTGAATGGCCCGATGCTGTAGTGGCAGACAATACCGATGACGCTATCCGTGCAGGTCTTCTGTACGGGTTCCTGGCACAGCTGGAGTTCCTAATCGGAAAAATCAAGAAGGAAATGGGTTGTGATGACATGCCTGTTTATGCAACCGGTGGTTGGGGAAAAACCATCGCTCGCAGGACCTCCTTGATTGACAAGTACGATCCGTTCTTGACTCTGCGAGGAATACGCCTAGTAGCGTTGAACGGAACGGCGACTTCGGCTTACGGCGAGGAATCGCGGGACGCCGAGGAAGAATAATTTTTCTCAAGTAAGAAGGGGAAAGACATATGCCAAAAAAGATTCTCGAAAATCTTTCGGAGAATCGGACCTTAATCTTTTTGATTATGTGTCTGTGCGTTCACATTTTTAATGTGTTCCTGTTTTGGACGTTTGGGCTTTTCCCGTTGGTGGTTCTGAATGCCATTAGTTCTGTGTTATACGTTGCTTTCTTGACAATTTTTAAGGATGAAAATCTCAGAATTTCCTTTGCCTACTTCGAAATCATTTTTTTCTCTGCCATGACGGAATTGATTTCTGGCGGCCATTTTGGTACCTTGACTTTTGTTATTGGCATGGAGGCGGTGATTTTCTTTATGCTGCCTTATTCCAACAGGAAAAAACACATATATCAGCTTATTGGTGCTGTGCTTGCGGTTGCAATTAGCTTGATTTCCGTTTTTAATTATTCCCTTTATCCAGAACTGATGGATTTGGTTCTGCATCACAGCTCTTTTGTGAAAGTCTTGAACTTGATCATTACGCTGTTCTCGCTGTTCTATTTGACCAACCTTTATTTGGTGGAACTGAGAACCACTCGCGAAAAGTTGGACTACAACAGTAATCATGACGTGTTGACCGGCCTCTATAACCGTCGATTCTTTGAAGGCATCATGAAACGTAGCAAAGAGGAAAAAGAAACCTCTTACTCCGTGGCTATGTTGGATGTGGATGACTTCAAGAAAATTAACGATACATACGGCCATGAAACGGGTGACAGAGTCCTTGCGGCGGTAAGTAAATGTATTGAAGCTAGCCTGCCCGAAAATGCGGTTGCGGTTCGTTGGGGCGGTGAAGAATTTGTGTTGTACTTACCGCAAGTGGATAGTGCTCAGACTTTGGATGTTTTGAACGATTTCCGAGCCAAGCTTTCGAAGCAGGAGATTTATCACAAGGGAAATCGTGTTGTCATTACGGCGACGATCGGCCTTTGCACGGGTGAAAGTATTGCTGACTACGAGGAATACATCCGTCAAGCAGACGAAAAGCTGTATTGGGGCAAGCAGCACGGCAAGAACCAGATCGTTAAATAGCTATATTATGCTCATATAATTGGAGCTTAATATGCGTTGTCTAGTTACTGGTGGAGCTGGGTTTTTGGGAAGCCACTTGTGTGAACGTCTTTTGAACGACGGACACGAGGTGATTTGCCTTGACAACTACTTTACGGGTCGTTTGATGAATGTCGACCACCTGCGCGACAATCATCGCTTCGAACTGATCCGCCACGATGTGACAGAACCGATTCTGTTGGAAGTGGACCGCATCTTTAACTTGGCATGCCCCGCAAGCCCCATCCATTACCAGTTTAATCCGGTAAAGACCATCAAGACTAGCGTGATGGGTGCCATCAATATGCTTGGCATGGCCAAGCGCGTAAAAGCACGCATCTTGCAGGCAAGCACCAGCGAAGTCTATGGCGATCCGGCCGTGCATCCGCAGACCGAAGACTATTGGGGAAACGTGAACCCGATCGGCATCCGTAGCTGCTACGACGAAGGCAAACGCGTCGCCGAAACCCTGTTCATGGATTACCACCGCCAGAACAATGTGGATATCCGCATCGTGCGAATTTTTAACACCTACGGCCCGCGCATGCTCATGAACGATGGCCGCGTCGTCAGTAACTTTATTGTGCAGGCGCTCAAGGGCGAAGACATCACCATTTACGGTGACGGTAGCCAGACCCGTAGCTTCTGCTATGTAGACGACTTGATCGAAGGCTTTATCCGCATGATGAACCAGGACAAGATTATTGGACCGGTCAACATCGGAAATCCTGGCGAATTTACGATGCTGGAACTTGCCAAAGAAGTGCTCGAACTCACGAGTTCCAAAAGCAAGATCGTGTACAAGCCGCTTCCGGGTGATGACCCCAAAATGCGCCGTCCGAACATCGACCTTGCAAAATCCGCTCTCGGCTGGGAGCCGACGATTCCCTTGCGTCAGGGCCTCGAAAAGACGATTGTGTATTTCGACAAGCTTTTAAAAGACAATAAACAATAAACCCTAAAATCGTTCCATGAAAAAAATTTCACTCACGGGCATCAAGCCCACCGGCACTCCTCACTTGGGTAACTACTTGGGCGCAATCCGCCCGGCTCTTGAACTTTCGAAGACCTACGATACGGTTTACTTCATTGCCGACTACCATGCTCTTACTACGGTGCAGAACGGCGCCGAAATGCGTGCCAACATCTACAAGATTGCGGCAACCTGGCTTGCACTCGGCTTGAACCCCGAAGAGGGCCTGTTCTACAAGCAGAGCGACATTCCTGAAATTTTTGAACTTAGCTGGGCACTCAGCTGCTTTACGCCGAAGGGATTCATGAACCGCGCCCACGCCTACAAGGACAAGGTGGCGAAGAACGAAGCCGCCGGCGAAGATCCGGATGCCAACGTGAACATGGGTCTTTACTGCTACCCGTGCTTGATGGATGCCGACATTTTGATGTTCAGCGCAGACATCGTGCCGGTCGGCAAGGACCAGAAACAGCACGTGGAATTCGCCCGCGATATCGCCATTAAGTTCAACAAGCATTTTGGCGAAGACGTATTCACCATTCCGGAACCGGTATTCCAGGAAACCACCGGTATCATTCCGGGTCTCGACGGCCGCAAGATGAGTAAGTCTTACGACAACGTCATC
Organism: Fibrobacter sp. UWT2; assembly: GCF_900142545.1. Classification (NCBI taxonomy): domain Bacteria; kingdom Pseudomonadati; phylum Fibrobacterota; class Fibrobacteria; order Fibrobacterales; family Fibrobacteraceae; genus Fibrobacter; species Fibrobacter sp. UWT2. The sequence goes on from NZ_FRBF01000004.1 coordinate 21,330, forward strand.
GATATCTTCCTCGAAAGCAAGGCTCTCAAGAAGAAAATCGGCAAGATCGTGACGAACTCCCAGGGCATCGAAGAACCCAAGGATCCGGATACTTGCAACGTGTTCAAGCTGTACAAGCTGTTTGCAACTCCGGAGCAGACCGAAGCTTTGGCCGCCCGCTACCGCGCCGGAGGCATGGGCTGGGGCCACGCCAAGCAGGAACTGCAGAATGTTCTCGAAGAACACCTCGGTGCCGCCCGCGAAAAGTACTTCTACCTGCTCGACCATACCGAAGAAATCGACAAGATTCTTGCCTACGGTAAGGAAAAGGCTCGCGTGAAGTCTAAGGCGATGATGGAGAAGGTCCGCTCGCTGCTCGGTACTTATTAATTCCCGCGGCTACCTTCAATAATCCATCTACACAACTCCTCGATGCTATCGTAATCGGGGAGTGTTTTTATAAAGTTCGGCGATTTGCTGCGCTCGATGAACTTGCTCCAGGTCTGTTCGTTCTTGGCTTCGAGACCTAAATGTTCTTCGATGGCGCCGCGTGTCCACACCCAAATGCCTTGGTTGCGGAGCTTGGCGTGAATGCTGCGAATGGGCTGTTGCGCTTCTTCCATTTCGGCCATCATGGCGTAGGCGGTAGAGGCGCTAATGTTGCTGTGCTTGTTGACGGGGAGTCCGTTCACCAGGCGCAGGTGATTGTGGAAGGCAAGTTCGCGGAACAGGTCGCGGCAGTACTTGATGTCGGGATCGTTCGCCTCCAGGAATCCGTCGCGGGTCGCAGTCGTAAAGGCGTAATCCAAATCCACGATAGCGCGCACGGGCATATCCATAGCGTCGAGCACCTGCATACTCTTGCGGGTGTTGCTCACGCCGCCTTGGCGAACGAGCGCGCATTTAATGAGGGCGAAGGACTGCCCGGTAATACGTTCGAAAAGCGCCGGAAGCACGCGCCATTCGGTCTTTCCTTCGGTCAAAAGTACGTAGTCGGCAAACAATAGTTCGTTGCTGTTACTGAGGCTGAACAGCATCTGCAACTGGCTCGGAGCGTCTTGCACCACCTGGTGCACGGCGTCTTCCATTCGCTTGCGCATATAAGTGCCGCGCTCTTTGTTCTTGCGAATGAGTAGCGAGGTGCTGACGTCTTCGCTGGTAACCATCTGGGCGCTGTGGGTGGCGAATACCACCTGGTAGCCTTCATTCGAAAGGTTCTTGAGGGCGACACGCACGAGTTCCACTGCTTGCGGGTGCAAGTAAAGTTCCGGCGAATCAATCAGTAACAGCGTGCGGCTCAGGTAATGGTTGTGGTGGTGCTTCTTGACATCGGCCAGGTAACGCACCAAGGCCATTTGAATCGCACGTTTGCTTCCTTCGCCCATGCAGCTGATGTCTCGTTCGAAACCGTCATCTTCGTCGATGACTTTGAGGCTTGCGCTCTTGAGGAACGTTTCAAGAGTCGGCATGGGAATGTCGAATTCGACTTTAACGCTCGGGAACAGCGGCGAAAGTTTTTCGTTGACTTCACGGTCAAAGATGCTAATTTCTGCGGCGCGGTTTTCGCTGTCCGGCGAAAGCAAGTCTGCGAATTTGTTCAAAAGCGTATTGATTTCGTTGCCGAATCGGCGTTCGAGCGGCTTGAAAATTTCGTGCAGAAGCTTGGTGAACGCCTGGTTCCCTTCAAAATCCCAAATGGCAATCGATTCGGGGAACATGCGGTGATAGGCGAACTTGAACGCTTCATTGGGGCGAACCCATTCGCGCTTGTCGCCCTTGCGGTGATTGCTCGGCACGAACACGAAAAGTTCGAGACTTTCCGGGTTTTCGTTAGGGATGCGCTGCACCTTTTTGACGCGCAGGCGGCCAGGGCCTTGCGGCGTGTTCTGCAAAAAAGGTCTCACTTCGGCGGCGTATTCTTCGCCTAGGCGGTTCAGCACCTGCTCTGTAATGCCGTCGAAAACACCGATGACTTCAACGGAGCTGTTCGGGTCGTCAAAGTACGAAATGTCCAGCGAAAATTTGGACAAAAGCCAGCGAATGCCCATCAAAATGTTCGTTTTACCGGCGTTATTGTAGCCGATAAGTGCAGTAAAGCTACTGAGCGGAAACGTCTGCCTCTGAATTGAACGCAGATTCGAAATAGTAATCTCAGATAATCTCAGTGCTTGCTGTGTCATACCCTGAATGTATATAAAAAGTGTGGGGTGCGAACACTAAAAATGCCGTTTTTTTACTTTTTGACAAGTTTTGCGCGGGTCTACCGCTTGTAACTTTTGTATTTTTGTCCCGAATTTTGTTTATAGGTAGGTTTATTCTGCGCTTTCGCTGGCTGTTTTTATTTGCTGTGTTTGTAGGGCTTGCTCAGGCCCAGCTTTTGGACATGTCCGAAATGTCCGAGAGCTATATGGTCGAAAATAAGATCCATAAGGTCAAGGTCGAAGGAACCGTCCACATGGACGATCGCGCTGTCCTTAGCCGTATCGGTATTCGCGATGGTCAAAGCTATTCTCCGACGGCGCTGACCGAAAAGGTGCAGTCCTCGGTGACCTCCCTTTACAAGTCCGGTCTTTTTGACGATGTGACCGCCTGGATTGACTACGTGGGCGATGGCACCGATGTCGACCTCATTTTCAAGATTAAAGAACTTCCTGCTTTGGATACGGCCGTGTTCGAAGGCTGCGACGAAGAATCCGAAGAAGACTTGAAGCTGAAGGTTCGCTTGATTCCGGGCCAGGTCTACAGCAAGAGCCAGCTGGAACGCGACCGTCAGGCTATTTTGGATTACTACCACGCCGAAGGTTACCTGCTTGCCGAAGTGGGCTACCGCGAAACTCCGGTGGACGAAAACAAGAACTTGGTGACCTTCATTGTCCGCGAAGGCGAAAAGGTCAAGGTTCGCCAGTTTGATATTCAAGGAAACGACCACGTTCCTGCCGAAGACATCATGGAACACATGGTGACCAAGCTGGACCAGTGGTGGGGTGGCGGCGAATTCAAGGAAAACATCTTTGAAGCCGACCGCGACACGGTGTTGAATGCCATTCGCCATTTTGGCTATCTGGATGCCGAACTGACGGAATACAGCGCCGAATACTTGCCGGACTCCACCTGCCTGTTCTATATGGGCCGCATGGTTCCGATGGGTGAAAACCTGGAAGTCCTTTACAAGCAGTTGAACCTCGCTTTGGGCGACTCCGCAACGCCGCTTTACAAGATGGCGGGTAAGCCCACGATGCAGGTGACGCACTTCTTCCGCAACCACCGCGAAGTGGGTGCAATGCCTTGGGTGACTAGACCTAAGGTCACGGTCAAGACCGAAGAAGATGCCTGGAAGATGTTGAACGACATTATCCGCTACGAAACCTCCCGTAAGGAATTCCTGGATATCGTCGATGGCCGCAAGTGGAACAACCCGAAAATCAACGATCTCCGCAAGATTAAGAAGCGTTCTACTTATGAAGAAAAGCTCATGGTCCGTTACATGATCGAAGACATGTTCCCGGCCCTCAACAAGTACGACAACATCAAGACCTCCAGCGCCATCTTGATTCATATCCACATGAACGAAGGCCGCCGGTACTACATGGGCTCGCTGCACTTCTCGGGCAACGAAGTCCTGAACGACAAGATGCTTGCCTACGCTTACCGCCTGGATAGTGGCGAAGTCTTTGACCAGTATAAGTATGACGCTTCTCGCAAGGCCCTTCTGGATGCCTACCGCGAAGACGGTTACCTGTTTGCTCAGTACGAAGAAACCCGTACGTTCGAAAACGATTCGATTGTGAACCTGTCTTACCGCATGACCGAAGGCCTGCCCGCCCAGATTCATAAGGTTCATATCCACGGTAACACCAAGACGAACGAAAAGGTGATTCGCCGCGAAGTGCGTCTGTATCCGGGTGACACCTACCGCCAGTCTGCCCTGGAACGTAGCTTCCGTGAAATTATGCAGCTGAACTACTTCGACATGGTCGTGCCCGACATCAAGGTGGTGGGCGAACAGGAAGTCGACCTCGACTTTACCGTTCAAGAAAAGGAAGCCGGTACCGGTCAGTTCAGCTTGGGCGTTTCTTATAGCGAAAGTGACGGCATCGTGGGTACGGCAAGCGTGTCTATCCCGAACTGCTGTATGGGTGACGGCCAGGCCGCATCGTTCAGTGTGGAATACGGTGAAGACAAGAAGAGCGCTGCCATCAGCTTCCAGGAACCCTGGTTTATGGACAAGCCGATTACCTTGGGTGCAAGCCTCAGCTACTCTTGGTGGAACATGTCCAAGTATGACGACCCCGACATTACCCGTTACGGTGGATCCGTTTACCTGGGTAAGCGCCTCAAGTGGCCCGATGACTACTTCTACGGACAGATCGGTTACAGCTGGCTCATGAACAAGCAGGGCCCGAATATCGACGACAGCTACGTGGTTTACACCGGTGTGGAATCGGCTTTGAACTTCCGCCTGTTGCGTGACGACAAGAACCTGCCGCAGTTCCCGACCGAAGGCTCCCGCTACGTGCTCGATATTCAGTGGGCTGACGACGCCTTGTTCAGTGACTTTAACTTCGTGAAGACGGAACTTACGATTAAGTGGTGGTTCCCGCTGTTCCGCGACCGCTTGGCAATCGCACTTACCAACCAGTACGGCGTGATTGTGGGTGACCAGTTGCAGTACCGTACCCTTTACACCATGGGTGGCGTGATGGGTTACGAAGGCATGATGCGTGGTTACAGCTCGGGCTCTATCGGTTACCGCCGCTTGGGCCGCAGCTACCAGTACACCGGTGCTGAACTTCAGCTCGGCCTTGTGCCGCAGACATTCTACCTGTTGCCGTTCTTCTTTGATGCCGGTAACGTGTTCGGTGAACGCTACAACCCGCGTACCAAGGTGCCGAAGCCGAGCAGGAACCCGCTCAGCGAATGGGATCCGACCAGTCTCAAGAAGGATATCGGTTTCGGTTTCCGCGTGATTGTGCCGATGCTCGGTATTATCGGATTCGACTTTGCTTGGCCGCTTGATGTGGGTGAAACTTATAGTGGTTTGCAGCGTACCGAAGTGGGCGACATGCAGTTCAACTTTGTTATCGGTCAAGGATTCTAAGGAGGCTCTATGCTTAAGCGTCTGCTGATCGTTTTGGTTCTCGCATTTGCGACGGTCTCGTTTGCCGAAGACGGCCTGCGCATTGCGCATGTGGACTCCAAGCTGATTTTTGACGGCTACAAGGGTACCAAGAAAGCCCAGGAAGAATACGACCGTCAGGTGGCTAAGTGGGAACAGCAAGGCAACTTGCTGCAGAAGGAACTCGCTGCCATCAAGGAAAAGTTGGACAAGCAGGTGCTCATGCTCAGCGACGAAAAGAAGCGCGAGCTCGAAGCCGAGTACAACAAGAAAGATATGGAACTCAAGAGCTTTATCGACCGCGTGTACGGTCGTAAGGGCGAACTGATTTCTGAAAACGAAAAGGTGAGCGGACCGATCATTCAGCTGATCCGCAAGGCCATCAATGAAATCGCCCTGCAGGAAGGCTACGACATGGTGGTTGACCGTGCAACGGGCGCCGTGGTGTTCTGGAAGAAAGAAAATGACCTGACTCAGAAAGTTCTGGATTACCTGAACAATCGATAGTTTTCGAAAAGTCTGAAAAATTTAAAACCTCGCTCATCGCGAGGTTTTCTTTTTTCTCAAGCCTCACTCCTCAGAGCGCAGCGACCTCATCGCTATTAGTAAGCGCCTTCGCCCTTGAACACGACCTTGAAGGTCTTGAGGATGAGCGAGACGTCGTCGCTCAGCTTGCCGTTGCGTTTGATGTAGTCGTTGTCCAAACGCATCTGGCCTTCGAAGCTGATGTTGCTGCGGCCGCTGACCTGCCAAATGCAGGTGAGACCTGGCGTCACGGAAAGACGCATGCGGTGCCAGGGCTCGTATTCCGCCACTTCAGACGGAATCGGCGGACGCGGACCGACAATGGACATGTCGCCCTTGAGAATGTTGAAGAACTGCGGCAGTTCGTCGAGGCTGAACTTGCGGAGCACGTGACCGAACGGATAGATACGCGGGTCGTTCTTCATCTTGAAGGTCTTGCCGCCCGTTTCGTTCTGGGCCAGGAGTTCTTTTTTGCGCTCTTCGGCATCCACATACATGCTGCGGAACTTGTACATGGTGAATAGCTTGCCGTTCTTGCCTACGCGGGTCTGCTTGAAAATGATGGGACCCTTGGGGTCGCTGAGCTTGACGGCGGCGGCGCAGAACAGGAGCAGGGGAGAGCAGAGCACGATCGCAATGCTGGTACAGGTCACGTCTACAAAACGCTTGACCATGTGGCGGTAGCGAATGGTGTGCGGGTGTTCCCAGATATGGTCGAGGTTCAGGCGGCAAAGCGAGAAAAATCGGCCGTTTGCGCTGTTGAAATCCTTAATCTTTTCTTCGAGTTCCAGGTTTTCTTTTTCCTGGAGGCCGGTATAGATGTAGGCTTCGAAGATAGGCTTCTTGGGGTTGATGCGGAGCGTCTGGATCAGGCCTGCATCGTTCAGCTTGTGCAGAATCTCTTTGCGAATCGATTCCAGCACCGAGAGGTCGGAATTCAGCAAGATAATGCCGAGACCGCTGCCGTCGGAAAGGTAGCCTAAAACATCAATGAAGCGTAAATGCGAAAACATCGTCAAGATGCTGATTCGCCAGGTGTTTTCGACGGTCTTGTTCGGGCTGCCCCAACCAAAGAAGTCGTACTGGTGCGAATACATCTTGATGTACAGGAATGGCTTGCGGGTGCGGTTCGCCCTCATGAATTCTTCGTTCAAACGCGTTCTAAAGAGCTTTGTCGGGTAGACAATGTTCTTTAGCTTTTGCTCGTCGAGAATTGAGCCGATTGCCGGATTGACCGATTCCTGTTCCATGGCGCTAAATATAGTTACTTGTAACTGCTTAGGCAAAGTTGAACTTTCAATTATTGTATCTTTCTAATCGGAATTAAAGAGGAGATTTTATGAAATTCACGATTTCAATTTTTACGGGAGTTATTTTTACAGCCTTGTCTGCAAATGCGGCGACTATTACTTCAAAAATACCAGCTTTGTCGGACAGTTGTTATCAGATTTCAGATGCCGCCGAACTTTACGGATTTGCAGACATTGTGAATGGTACAGGAGAGGGTGACCCTCAAGGGAACGTGTGTGGAAAACTGACTCAGGATATCGTGGTGAATGAATCTGTGCTAAATTCCGAAGGCGAATTGAATTCGCAAAAGGATTTTGTCCCGTGGGTTCCGATGAAAGATTTTTCGGGAAAGTTTGATGGGAACAACCATGTTATATATGGATTGTATTTTAATGGCAACGGTGACAAAAGTGTGGGCTTATTTGAAAATGCGTCAGGCTTTCAAATATTAAACCTCGGTCTTGAAGACTTTTATTTCGCGGGAAAAGAAAATGTGGGCGCCTTTGTTGGCTTTGTAAACGATTATTCGAAAAACCAAATGGAAATAACGAATTCCTATGCCGCAGGCTTGGTTGAGGGTGAATCTGGCGTAGGAGGCTTTATTGGAAGCGCAACATGGCATAAGGGATCGCTGTATATATCGAACAGTTACAACCTGTCTATGGTGAAAGGTTTGTACGAAGTGGGGGGATTCATTGGGAGTAAATATGAAGACGATGTCTATATAATAAAATCCTATAATTCAGGGGTGGTTTCCGGTAAGGAGGCTGTTGGTGGATTTGTTGGTTGGGCAAGTAAGGGCGTTCTCGGGGTTTACCAAAGCTATAATGCCGGAAAAGTTGTCGGACAGATGTATGTTGGCGGCTTATTAGGCAAAGCGACTTCTTTCGAATACGCTCTTTTCAAAAATGTCTACAACAAGGGTGCCGTAGAAGGTGGCTCGAGTGTTGGTGGGCTTGTTGGTTATGGAGAAGGCGCAGACCTTATTGGTGGTGGCGTTACTATTGCTAATGCGTATAATGCTGTGCATGTTTCCTACGATGCAGATTCTTCACTAAAAGCAGGAACTATTCTCGGGTATGGATATGGTGACGGCGATATCAGATTTGAAAATTGTTTTTTTGTGGAGCAAGAGGATATTCTTGTTGCTAATGTGTCGGATACAACTAACAAGGTAATAGAAGATGTTCTAGGTGTTACCGAAGAACGTTTAATGGGTGGAGTTATTGCTGGTTATTTACGAGGCTGGATTGAAACTTACCGTAACGGTTCTTATGTGGAAAATGGCGCCGATGGTCTCGTATGGGCCGAAGACCCTGCTGGCCAGGTGCTCCCGCATTTTGATTGGAGTAACACGAAACACTATGTATTTTTCGTTTTAGATGAAGGCGGCAAAATCGAAAAAGGTCATGAGCTGAAGTATTATGAAGAAGGTGTGGCGACAGCGCTTCCCGATGCACAATTCGTGACTCGCGAAGGGTTCTATTTTGCGGGTTGGTATGATAACAGGCAATTTTTGGGGAATGCTGTCACTTCGGTGAGCCCCAAAGCGACTGGTACACAGATCTTTTATGCCAAGTGGACTACACCCCCAGTTTCGAGCTCTAGCGAAGAATCCTCTTCGAGCGTATCTAGCAGTTCTTCTGATGCGTCAAGCTCCTCTGAGACGCCGAGCTCGAGTAGCGAACAGACTACTTCCTTTGAGCGAATGCCGTTGCCGCAGTTTAGCGTGAGCGTTGTAAATCGCACCTTGCAGGTGGCAGGAGCCCGTGCGGGCGACAGGTATGTATTGTTCGATATGCAGGGCAATGTGGTGCTCCGTGGAACCGCAAATAGCGCGAATTTCAGCATCGCGGTGCCTGTTTCGGGGAATTATGTGCTTCGAATCGGGAATGGAAGCCGCAAGGTGTCTGTGAGATTCTAGCCAAAATTCTATATTTGCCCCGTAAAAATTTAAAATGGAGACGCCTTATGTTGCGTATTGGTCTTATTGGTACTGGAACCGTCGGTGGCGGTGTTATCCAGATTCTGGAACAGAAGATTGCCGAATACAAGGAAAAACTCGGTGTTGAATTGGAATTGGCTTGCATTTGCGCCAAGTCCGAAGAAGAAGTTGCCCCGTACAAGGCAAAGGGCTACAAGGTTTCGACCAACGCCGACGAAATGATTGCCGGTAACGATATCGATGTGCTCGTGGAGCTCGCCGGTGGCTACAACATGCCGCGCAAGTGGATCCTCGCTGCCCTCGAAAGCGGCAAGCACGTGGTGACTGCCAACAAGGCTCTCCTCGCCAAGTACGGCCACGAAATTTTCCCGCTTGCAGCCAAGAACGGTCTGCATGTGCTGTTCGAAGCAGCCGTGGGCGGTGGCATTCCTATCATCCGTAGCCTGCAGGAAGGCTTGCTCGGCTCTACGGTGGAACACCTGAGCTGCATCATTAACGGTACTTGTAACTACATCCTCAGCCGCATGGCCGACGAAGGCCTGGACTTCGACGTGGTTCTGAAGGATGCCCAGAAGCTCGGCTTTGCCGAAGCTGACCCGACCTTCGATATCGAAGGTATCGACTCCGCTCATAAGACTGCCTTGCTCGCTAGCCTCTGCAGCGGCCACCGCGTGGACTTCGAAAAGATTCACGTGACGGGTATTTCCAAGATTACCGCCCAGGATATCGCATTCGCCAAGGAACTTGGCTGCTGCGTGAAGCTCCTCGGCATCTATCACCGCGACGGTGACCGCGTGGACGCCCGTGTCCATCCGTGCTTCGTTTCTAACGAAAACCTGCTCTCTAACGTGAACGGCGTAATCAACGCTGTGTACCTCAAGTGCGACAACCTGGGCGAAACCGTTCAGACTGGCGCCGGTGCAGGCCGTTTGCCGACTGCTTCTGCTGTCGTAGCCGACCTCGTTTCCTTGGCCCGCTCTGTGGATCAGGGTAAGCGTAAGGCACTCCCGATGGGCTGGTTCAACGTCGACAACTCTGCAACGCTCGTTCCTATTTCGGAAACTTCGGCCCGCTACTACCTGCGCTTCACCTCTCGTGACGCTTGCGGTGTGCTCGCCAAGATTACCAGCATCCTCGCCGAAAACAACATCTCTATCGAAACCATTATCCAGAAGAACGTGAACGACCCGGGTAAGGTTTCTATCGTGGTGATTACCGAAAAGACTCAGGATTGCAAGACCTCTAAGGCTGTGGACGCTATCGACGCCCTGCCCGAAATTGTCGAAAAGAGCCAGGTGATCCGTTTCCTCGCCTAAAAACAGCGAAAAACGGAAAATCTGAAACTTTGCAATTTGGTAATTTAGGGTTGTTATGATTCGCGCCGCTACATTGGAACGCATTCTCGTTATCCTTTCGGATTTCGTGGCGTTATCGATTTGTTTTGTTCTCGCCTTCTGGGTGCAGTTCCACAGTGGCTGGATTGCCGACAAATATGACCCGAGTAAAGTGTTTACGGATTATGCCCACATGGGACTTGTCCTGAATGTGGGCTGGATTCTGCTCTTTATTTGTGCAGGCCTTTACCGCTCCTGGTTGCTCATGTCGAGAACGCACCAGACCTTGCGCGTGTTGCGTGCTGTGCTTATCGGCATCGTGATTATTATCGCTATGCTGTTTGGTGCGGAATTTATCGGCAAGATCATGGTGAACGAACCGCTCAACCAGGGTTACCTGTACGGTTCCCGTTTCCCGTGGATTTTTATTTATGGCGGCTTTGCGCTGTTCCTGGTGATTCTCTTTAGAATGCTTATTTACCGCTGCCTGCGCAGGCTCTTGAGCCTTGGCTTTGGCGCGAATAACATTCTGGTGCTGGGTGCAACTGAAGCGGGCAAGAAAATTGCCGAAGCGCTTGCGAAGACTCCTGAACGCGGTCAGCGCGTGGTGGGCTTTGTCGATGAACGTTACCAGGTCATGGAACATGAATTTGCGAATGTGCCGGTGCTTGGTAAGTATGCAGACTTGGCTTCGCTCATTAAAAAGTACAAGGTGACGGGTATCATTATTGCGCACGAAAGTTCTTCGCCGCAAGAAATCATGCGCGTGCTTGTGTGGGTGTGTGACCAACCGGTTCACATTTATCTGGTTCCCGAACTTTACAGCGTGATTCATGGTCAGTTCAAGGCTAACCTGGTTTATGGCTTTGAACTTCAGGAACTGTTTGCCTTTACCATGCCGCTTTGGCAGCTGCGTGTGAAGCGCGCGATTGACATTCTGTTTGGCGCCTTCCTCGGCATGATTTCTTTCCCGGTTTGCGTGCTCGCCGCTATTGCGATTAAGCTTGAAGACCATGGCCCGGTGTTCTATTCCCAGGAACGCATTGGCTTGTACGGCAAGCCGTTTACGGTTTACAAGTTCCGTACCATGCGTACCGATGCCGAAAAGTTCGGTGCCCAGTGGGCTACTAAAGACGACCCCCGCATTACCAAGGTGGGCAAGTTCTTGCGCAAGACCCGTATCGATGAACTTCCGCAAATTTTGTGTGTGCTTAAAGGTGACATGAGCATGGTGGGACCGCGTCCGGAACGTGCCGTGTTCATCAGCAAGCTTCGCGAAGAAATTCCGTTCTATATTAGCCGCCTGAAAATGAAGCCGGGTCTGACCGGTTGGGCTCAGGTGTGCCACCATTACGATACCAGCACCGAAGACGTGAAAATCAAGCTGCAGTACGATATGTATTACTTTGAAAACATGAGTTTGCTTCTTGACTTCCAGATCTTGGTGCGCACTGTTTATGTTGTTCTAACCGGTAAGGGAGCGCAGTAATGTACGGCGACAATTCGACTCCGATTTTTCCGACTGAAGATGCTTTGACCATGATCCGTCTGGCTTTGGCCGAAGACGTTCGCACGGGTGACGTGACGAGCGAATGGACGATCCCTGCCGACCAGAAGCAACATGCTCGTTTGATTGCCAAGGAAGATGGTGTGCTTGCAGGCCTTCCGGTGATTGAACTTGTGTTTCAGGAACTCAAGGCAAATGTGAAGGTGACTCTCCATAAGAAAGACGGCGATGTCGTGAAGAAGGGTGACCTGATTGCCGAAATGGACGGTACGACGCACGAACTCTTGACGGGCGAACGCACGCTTTTGAATTTTATCCAGCAGCTTTCCGGTGTGGCAACGGTTGCCCATACTTTCCAGGAAGCTTTGAAGGCTGGTAAAACTAAAGTTCTCGATACCCGCAAGACGGTTCCCGGTTTCCGCACTTTGCAGAAGTACGCCGTTCGCGTGGGTGGCGGTTCTAACCATCGCATGGGCCTCTTTGACATGGTGCTCGTGAAGGACAACCACATTGCTGCCGCAGGTGGCGTTCTCCAGGCTCTCGAAGTCGTGAAGAAGAACAACAAGCAGAACTTGATGGTCGAAATGGAAGTCGAAAATTTTGACCAGCTGCGCGCTCTCCTGAACAAGGGTGTCGACGTCATCATGCTTGACAACATGAGCAACGAAATGATGGCCGAAGCCTTGAAGATTATCAAGGAAAGTGGCGACAAGTGCCTGGTCGAAGGTTCCGGCAACATGACGCTCGAACGTGCCAAGGAAATCGCGACGCTCGGCCTCGACTATATTTCGGTCGGTGCCCTTACACATAGTGTAAAGGCTCTCGACATTTCGATGAGAATATAGACCGTTCGCGCCAATGGCCTAAAAAGGGCGTTTAGGCTCCCTTTGGACGGCAAAAAAATACTTCTTTCTTAAATGGGTACAAAAATCTTTACAGTACCCTTTCTTTTTTCTATTTTTGCGCCCGAAAATTGAACTTTCGCGGCTTTAGATGCTGGCGAAAATAAGGAGAAAAGAATGAGCAAGGATTTAAAAGAAAAAGCTCTTGAATACCACGCCATGGGCAAGCCCGGCAAAATTGAAATCGTGCCGACCAAGCCGCATAGCACGCAGACCGACTTGGGTCTTGCTTACACTCCGGGTGTAGCTGTTCCTTGCTTGGAAATCGAAAAGGATAACAACCTCGCTTACGAATACACCGGCAAGGGTAACCTCGTTGCTGTGATCAGTAACGGTACCGCAGTGCTCGGCCTTGGCGACATTGGCGCCCTCGCTGGTAAGCCGGTGATGGAAGGTAAGGCACTCCTCTTCAAGATTTACGCTGGTATTGATGTGTTCGACATCGAAATCAACGAAAAGGATCCGAAGAAGTTTATCGAAATCGTGAAGGGTATCGCCCCGACGTTCGGCGGCATCAACCTCGAAGACATCAAGGCTCCGGAATGTTTCGAAATCGAAGATACCTTGAAGGCTGAACTTGATATCCCCGTGATGCACGATGACCAGCACGGTACGGCTATCATTTCTTCTGCAGGCCTCTTGAACGCAATCGAAGTGGCTGGCAAGAGCATTCGCAATGTGAAGATGGTTGTGAACGGTGCCGGCGCCGCCGCCTGTGCTTGTACTCGCTTGTATTTGTCGCTCGGTCTCAAGAAAGAAAATCTTGTGATGTGCGACAGTAAGGGTGTCATTCGCAAGGACCGCAAGGGCCTTACCGAAGCGAAGGCTTTCTTTGCGACCGACCGCACCGATATCGAGACGCTTGCCGATGCTATGAAGGGCGCCGATGTGTTCGTCGGCCTCTCCAAGGCTAACGTTCTGACTCGCGAAATGGTCCGCAGCATGGCCGACCAGCCGATTGTTTTCGCGCTCGCCAACCCGAACCCCGAAATCAGCTACGAAGAAGCCATGGCAAGCCGTGGCGACCTGATTTTTGCAACGGGCCGCAGCGACTATCCGAACCAGGTGAACAACGTTATCGGTTTCCCGTACATTTTCCGCGGGGCCCTCGACGTTCGCGCTACTTGCATCAATGAACACATGAAGCACGCTGCCGTGCGCGCCATTGCAGCCCTTGCCCACAAGCCGGTTCCGGATGTGGTGAACATTGCTTACAACTCCCAGCGCTTTACCTTCGGTAAGGAATACTTGATTCCGAAGCCGCTGGATCCGCGCCTGTTGACCGACGTGTCTATCGCTGTGGCCAAGGCCGCTATCGAAAGTGGCGTGGCCCGCAAGCCGATTACCGATTGGGACGCCTACTACGACCGTCTGCGCGACATGATGGGTTACGACAACAAGCTTATCCGTCAGTTCAGCGATACGGCTCGCAGCAACCCGAAGCGCGTGGTGTTTGCCGAAAGCAACCTCAACATGCTCAAGGCTGCAGTGCAGGCCAAGACCGAAGGCGTTGCACACCCGATTCTGCTCGGCAACCCCGAACGTATTCAGATTATCGCTCAGCGCGAACAGCTCGACCTTACGGGCATCAAGATTGTGAACCCGCGTTCTCCGGAAGAATTCGAACGCCGTCGCAAGTATGCTGAAATCTACGCCGAAGAAAACGGCCGTAACGGTGTGACGCTCGATGAAGCCCGCGATGACATGTTTGAACCGAACCACTTCGGTATGATGATGGTGAAGGTCGGCGATGCAGACGCCCTTATTTCTGGTGGTTACTCCAAGTATTCCGAAACGATTGAACTCGCCAAGGAAATCATCGGTATCCGCGAAGAATACAAGCACTTCGGCGCTATGCACATTTTGAGCACTCGCAAGGGTACGTTCTTCCTGGCCGATACGCTGGTGAACCGCGACCCCGATGCAGAAACCCTCGTGGATATCGTCAAGCTCACTCACGACGCCGTGCGCTTCTTCGCTCACGAACCGGTGATGGCGATGCTCAGCTACGCCAACTTCGGTTCTGACAAGGGTGCTCCGCGCGGAACGTCCAACACCGCCCGCGAAGCCGTGCGCTTGATTCACGAACAGTATCCGGATTACGTGATCGACGGCGAAATGCAGGTGAACGTGGCCCTGGATAAGGATCTGCGCGACACCAAGTACCCGTTCAACAAGATCAAGGGCCAGACAGTCAATACGCTCATCTTCCCGTGCCTCTCTTCTGCAAATACCACTTGCAAGATGCTCCTCGAAATGGGCGTGGGCGAATCTATCGGTCCTGTGCAGATGGGCTTGAACAAGCCGGTGCACTTCACCGACTCCGACGCCTCTGTTCACGACATCTTCAACCTAACGGTGGCTGCTGTGATCGACGCTATCGTTCAGGAAAAGAAGGACGAAGAAAAGAGCCGCAAAAAGTTCGACAAGATGTGGTAGCACGCTGCCCGTTGACTTTGAAAGCCTTGTCCGGAGAACCGGATGAGGCTTTTTGTTTTGCCGATAGTAATGCTCTAGTTTGTTTTAAACTTGTCGGAGCCGCAGGGAACTTGAGGTCCGGGCAAGTATTCAGCGTATCGAGAAGGATGGTAAATTCTCCTGCAACGGCCGCATATGCGAGCGGAACATCGACTATGTCGATATCCTCTCCTCCGTTCCTTCTTCTCTTCTCGGGCGGGTTGAATTCGCAGCCGGTGTAACCGAATTCCTTGCTATAATATTTCTGGCACAATTCAAACACGTGCGTCACGAGGGAATCCGCCTGTTCGGCAGTACCCTTGAAAACTCCGGCCTTCTGCAAGCGTGGAAATTCGTCCTTGTACACATCTTTGTGCTTCACAGTGAAAAGCGAGTCTGTGCGTGTGCTCTCGTCATCGGAGTAGGTGACTCGAGCTACCTTGACCACCTTCTCGGTGACAATCACGATCATGGTGGAGTCCAGTTCGGACCTGTAGACCCATGCTGTATCGGTGCCGGAGGCGTTCTTGACTGTGGGCTCGCGCAGGCTCATCTTGGAAAGGTCCAAGTAGTCGCCTTCGAACAGGTAGAGGGCTGTCGCTGGGTAGCCCAGGTAGATGTCGGTGCTGCCTCCCGTGCCCTGATGGTGGGTGACGTTGCATTCCGCCGCCTGTAGGGTTGCTGTGCCGATGCCTGCGGCGAATACGCCCGCACATAGAAATTTTGTGAAATTCATACTCTTTTCTCCTTTTAGTCCATCTTAAGAAGATAGTAAAAAAGGGGAGTGATTTAAGGAATGCGCAAAAACGAGTGATTTGAGTCAACGAAAAATGAAAAGAGGTGCCCGCATGGGGCACCTCTTTAAATTGGATTGTCGCTGCGACTACTTCAGTTCTTTAAGAGCCGCTTCGTTCTTCGCGATAATGTCTTGCTGCGTTGCGAGCTTGGTTCTTTCAGCATTGACGACGGCTTCGGGGGCGCCGCTGACGAACTTCTGGTTCGAAAGCTTCTTCTCGATGCTGGCGGCGAATGCCTTGGCCTTTTCGATTTCCTTTTCGAGGCGGGCGATTTCTGCAGCCGGGTCGAGGATACCTTCCAGCGGGATGTAGAGTTCGCCGCCGGGCACCACGGCGCTGGCGCTGAACTTCGGCTTGGCTGCCTTCACGGCGACACTCAGGTCAGAAAGGCCCGAGAGTTCGGTGATGATTGCCATGCAGTCCTTCACGCTGGCTTCCGTTGCAGCATCGTCGACGCTCACCACGGCGCTGAGCTTGGTAGCGGGGCTCACGTTGTAGCGGCCACGCACGCCACGCACGCTTTCCACCACGGCAAATGCCTGGTCGAATGCGGCTTCGATCTTCGCGTCGATGAGCGATTCGTCGGCCTTGGGCCATGCGCGGCTGATGACCATTTCGCTGCCCTGGAACAGGATGCTGTTGAGTTCTTCGGTAATGAACGGCATCACCGGGTGCAACAGGTCGAGCACGTTCTTCAGCACGTAGCTGAGGATAGCCATGGCGTTCTTCTTTTCGGCGGTGAGCGTTTCGCTGTTGATCACGGCCTTCTTGATTTCAAGGTAGCTGGAGCATACGTCGTCCCACACGAAGCGGTACAGGAACCCGGCGAGTTCGGCGAAGTGGTATTCTTCGAGCATGCGGGTGGCGTCCTTGATGGTCGTCTGCAGGCGGCTAAGAATCCACTTGTCTTCGAGGGCGAACAAGCTCTTGTCCATCGGGAGCTCGGCGGCCAAAGCGCCGGCCTGTTCGAGTTGCGGGTAAAGGAAGCGGCAGGCGTTCCACAGCTTGTTGCTGAAGTTACGGCCGATTTCGAACTTTTCGCTGGTGTTGATTTCGCGGCCATCCGGCTGCTTTTCCTTCTTCACCGGCAGACGCACGTCCTGGTTGTCAGTGCAGAGGCTTGCCATCACAAAGCGCAGGGCGTCGGTACCGTACTTCTCTTCGATATCCATCGGGTCCACGCCGTTGCCCTTGGACTTGCTCATGGTCTGGCCATTGCCGTCCAAAATCTTCGGGTGGATGTACACCGTGTGGAACGGAGCCGTACCCATGTTTTCCTGGCTGAAGAGCACCATGCGGGCGACCCACAGCGTAATGATGTCGCGGCTCGTCACGAGCACGCTGGTGGGGTAGTAGCGCTTGAGCGTGTCGGTGTTTTCCGGCCAGCCCATCGTGGAGTGCGGCCACAAGCCACTGGAGAACCACGTGTCGAGCACGTCTTCTTCCTGCTTGAGTACGCGACCCGGAACTGCGTCTTCCTTCAGGTCTTCTTCCTGGCTACACACGAGGTAGCCGCCGTTTTCGGCCTTGTAGAAGTAGATGTCGTCGCGGCCAGCAAATGCGGCCTTCAATTCGTCTTCGCTAGCGTCGGTGTGCCAGATAGGAATGCGGTGGCCCCACCAGAGCTGACGGCTGATGCACCAGTCGCGCTTTTCGGCGAGCCAGTCGAGATACTTGTTGGCGTAACGTTCGGGGATAATCTTGATTTCGCCCGACTTCACTGCGTTCATCGCGTTTTCGGCGAGCACGTCCATCTTCACGAACCACTGGTCGCTGAGGTACGGCTCGATCACAGTCTTGGAACGGTCAGAGTGACCCACGTCCATTTCGTGGTCTTCCACCTTGATCAAAAGTCCGAGTTCTTCGAGACCAGCCACCACGGCGTCGCGTGCGGCCTGGCCCTTAAGGCCCTGGAACTTGCCGGCGTTCTCGTTCAAGCTACCGTCATCGTTCATGATGTTAATCATCGGGAGCTTGTGGCGAAGACCCGTCGCATAGTCGTTCGGGTCATGAGCCGGAGTCACCTTCACGGAACCCGTACCGAAGTCCTTGTCCACCAAGATAGCATCGGCAATCACCGGAATTTCGCGGTCAACGAACGGCACCTTCAGCATCTTGCCGATGAACTGCGCATAGCGTTCGTCGTTCGGGTGCACGGCGAGGGCGGTATCGCCCATGATCGTTTCCGGACGGGTCGTAGAAACGGGGATGAATCCCGAACCGTCGGCCAGAGGATACTTGAATGTCCAGAAGTGGCCCTTCACGTGTTCGTAGTAGATTTCGTCGTCGGCAACGGCGGTCTGAAGCTTGGTATCCCAGTTCACCAGGCGCTTGCCACGGTAAATCAGGCCCTTCTTGAACAGGTTGAAGAAGGCGTGACGCACGGCCTTTGCGCAAACCGGGTCCAACGTAAAGCGCTGGCGGCTCCAGTCGCAGCTAACGCCGAGGCTCTTGAGCTGCTTCGTAATGCGGGCTTCGTATTCGTCCTTCCACTTCCAAATGCGTTCCACCAGGGCGTCGCGGCCAATGTCGTGGCGGGTCTTGTGTTCGTCCTGGAAAAGACGCTTTTCGACGACTGCCTGCGTGGCGATACCGGCATGGTCCGTACCCGGAATCCACAGCGTGTCGCGGCCCGTCTTGCGGCGATAGCGTACCAAAATGTCCTGGAGCGTATCGTTCAGCGCATGTCCCAAATGGAGTGCGCCGGTAACGTTCGGGGGCGGAATCACGACCGAGAACGGTTCGCCCTTTCCGCTGGGTGCAAAACTGTTATTCTCTGCCCAGGTCTTATGCCACCGGGCTTCCACATCTTTAGAATTGTAACGAGTTTCCATAGTGGGCACAAATTTAGAAAAAAGGAGGCCTCAGGGAGGTCTCCATGGTTGTAAAGAGTGCTTTTTCGCTAGCTTTTAATTCTCTTTGTCCAGGCAATCTTTGATTTGCTTGAGGATGAATTCCTTGTGCACCTCGATTCGTTCCTGGAAGGTCGGGTTCACGGTGGTGTCGCCGTTGCAGATTTGTTTTTTGGGGAGAACCTCTACCGATGCATAGGAACTGCTAATCCGGATATGGGACAGGCAACTGGAATCGCTTTCCGAAAGGTTGCCGCCAGCAGCATTCTTGGTGCTGTCCAAAAGAGCTTGCATGTCTTCATTGAAGATTTTTTCCATCTCCGGAGTAGTGGCGAAATCGTCCTTTTGGCAAAGCGGAGACGGAGGCGGAACGCTATTGCTAGAATTCGGCTCGGCGCTAGAACTGGATAGGAATTTTTCGGGGTATTTTTCCCTGTAATCCTTGGGAGTGTAGAGAAGTCGACCATCTCCTTCAATCAAACCGCCCTTGTTGGGATCATCATCATTTTGTAAAGAATGGAGGGTGTTGTAAGAATAGATGTTTCCGTCAGAACACTTGTATATGGGTGATGGCGTACTGACGTGAGTACAGGAGGTTGAGAACGTGCCGTATAGGCAGACTTCCATGTCTATAGTGGGTTCATTATCTTCGTCTTCAAGGTCTCTTAGCTCCTTCAGAGTTCGGGTTTGGTTCTCGGCGAGTTGCTTCTTTTTCCAGTTGACGTTTGCCTGATGGTCTTCTGCATCAAGGCATCTGCCGCCGTCGTCGTCGAGTGTGTGAACGCAGGTGATTGAGGTGTCGCTTGCGAGTCTGAACTTTTTATCAGAGCTTTGGCTTGAACTGGGTTCAGCCGATTCGCTGGAACTAGAAACGGCTGCATCTTCAGAAGAAGCGGGATCAGTGCAGTCGCCATCGCAGGAGTCAGAACTGGAAATGGCGCCCGAGTCAAGATCAATGACGGCTTGAACGCCGTAAAGGGCGACCATGCCGCCGTCGTCAATCGTTGAGTTTGAGTCGGGGATTAGGGTGGCGGGGGCCTCATTGGTGGTTCCGCCTGCAGCAGAAACGCTTTCGCTATCGCCTCCGCAGCTTGCCCAGAAGAATGCGGTTGATGATAATAAGACTTTTTTCCAGTGTTTACGAATATTCATAAGTTCTCCTCGATTTTCTATAACATAAAAATACCCTTTTGCGAGGGTATTTTCTACTAAAAAATGATTTTGTTATGGATTATTTGTATAAAATCGTGTAAACTAGTGTCTTAAAATGGGGTAGTAGGCGCCTTTGGCGGCTTTTCCCGGAATGTTTCGGCCTTTAAGGTCGATTTTGCTGGTGCGAGCCTTGCCGATATTGCCGCTGTTTAGAATGCGAGCCCCTGCAATGGCTGTGGTTCCGTTTTCGTCAAGGAGTCCTTCGATGACTGCGGCGCTGCCGTCGAGGCTTGCCTTGTAGGGAATGGTCGCGTCTTTCAGAATCTTGTCGCTGGTAATAGTGACTTCGGGCGTTTCGCTATCGCCGATTTGGATTCCCGCTACAGTAAAGGTTGCTTCTTTGCCTGGCAAGAGGCCCTTGAGAGACTTTTCGCTGCGTATGCCCTTTACGGTCACGTAGGCGTTGTGGTAAAGCGGGGCAATGCCGATATTTTTCACGCGGATGGCTGCTGAAACTTTGTTGACTGCATAGCCTGTGATTTCGAACTTGTAACCTGCATAGGAACTTGCCTCGTACACGCGATCCTTGGTGGCATATTTGCCTTCGGGTGCGTCGTTACCAATGACGTATGTCATGTGGTATTTGGCGGCGGCATCTTCCCAGGTAACGCCGTAAAGGCCTGCAGGGTTCAGGAATTCATGCTGGTCCTTGTCGTCGTAGTAGCTGATTTCACCACCCGCAGGGGCGCTTTGCCAGCGGTCGGTACCCATGGTCTGCCAGTTCTTTTCGTTGTTTCCGTCACCCTGCGAAATGTCGTGTTCCTTGTGCATAAAGGAATCGTCGAATAGGCCGAATTTGAGCCCGAGCAAGGTTTTATTGCCTGCGATGGGGGTGTATTCGTCATCGGCGGCGTCAATCGAAATGCTCCAAGGAGTCTCTACGAACAAAGTGTCAAGATGCCTTAGGAAATGACTTTGGTAGTCCTTGGAAGGAAAGTTTGTACCTAGTTGGAGCTTGGTGCCGTAAATATGGTATTCGGCCCAGTGCCCGAAACCGGCCTGCACAAATGCAATGCGTGGATCTTTGTCGTATTTTGCGGCAAAGTCGGCGTAGAATTGCTTGTAGAACCATTGGAGCGATGTGCTGCTCCAGTCGGCGTAGTAGGTGGGACCGTCGCCACCCGGGTTCTCGGAGAAGGTTTCCAGGTAATTGCTATTTGCTAAGAAGTAGTTGGGGACGGCGGTGGCGCCTTTCACGCCTTCGGTGCAGTTGGGAGCGTTTTCGATGGTTTCGTTCGGATACTCGATGCGGAATCGTACGATGGCCTGGTGTCCGCGGCTCTTGATGTCTTCGAGCAATTTTTCGAAACTGCTCCAGTCGTAGTTCAGTTTGTCGCCGGTCATGCCGGTCACTACGGCGCAGGGAAGGCAATATGAGAATTCCAGAGAAATGGAACTCTGCAAGTTTTTCTGGCTTTTCGCTTGGTCGGGCCAGAAAACGATTCCCTTCATGGGCTCGAGCGATTCAATGCTCTTGTTGAGTGCAACGGAACGGTCCGCTGCAAATGTTGCAGTCGCCAGAAACGCAACCGCGCCCCCTGCGATTATCCAATTTTTCACCATACACACTCCGTTTCGAAAAACTTCGTCTTTACAAATCTATCGCCTTGAGCGTTTGGAGTCAAGTAAAATTATGGATTTTTTGCCTTGAACTCGGTGCCCGCGAATGTCAATTTGCTTGCCGGCTGCGCTGTTGGTGCGAATATTGCCATTGCGAATCTTTTTGATTGCGGTGCCGTCGTCTTGCAGAGCGATGGCGATGCTGTCGAGAATCGGGTTGCCGGTGCCTTCGATATAGTCGTGCGAAACTTCCCAGACCATGATGCCAGCATAGCCGTTTTCTTTGACCCAGCGGCTTTTGACGGCAGAAGAGTGCGGGTCTTCGAAGGTGACGTAGCCGGTGGACGATACGCCGTAGGGTTCTACGGCGACGCTGTCATAAAAATATTCCCAGTCAGTATTCGTGACGATGTCCTTGTAGGCGACTTGCTTTGCGGAACCCTTGGTGAAATCGGTGCCGGGGCCCGTGGCGCCCTTGAATTCAAACCCGAATGAGGGAATTCCGAAGACCATTTTTTCAGTCGGAACGCCGCGCTTTTTCCAATAGTCGCGGGTTTCTTCCCATGACCAGGTGGTGTAACCTTCGTGCGGGTAGAGTGGCGAATCGAACATGGCTTTTTCATCCCAGTCGCCGGTCATGTCGTAGGTCATGAATCCGAACCAGTCCAGATTTTTCACGAGGACTTCGGGCGTAAACCATTTGCCGTAATAGGGCGAGCAGGGGAGCGCTGCTGAAAGGCTCTTGTCTTTGGGGAGAGCCTCACGGAGTTCGGTGAGCAACTTGCTGTAGGCAATCGTGTCGGCTTCGGGCACGGGGTTGTATTCCCATTCCCAGTCCATGTCGAGACCATCGAGGTTATGGTCGGCGACGAATTGTACAAGGTTTTCGACGAACTTGCCACGAAGAGCGTCATCCGATGCGATGGGAACAAAATTTTCGCTTTGCCCGCCACCGCCGAGCGAAACAATTACCTTGGTGCCTGCGGCATGCGCAAGCGTTACCATGGAATCAAGCGCGCTCGGATCGTCAGCGGCATCGCCTTTGAGCGAACCATCCGTATTCGGTGTAATGAAACTCCACAGCACATGAGTCAATTTGTCATACGGGACCTTGTCTACTGTGTATGGGGGCTTGTGCCATTTTCCCCAGTCGGGGTAATAGCCGATGAACAGCGGTGCTGCCCATACCGAAGAGGCTCCGGCGATGGCTAAAAATGTACCGGCAATATTTATCCAATGCTTAAGAACTTTCATCAATCCTCCCGAAGGATTTGCGTATTTTCAAAATAATATTTTTTTATGAATAGAGTATGCCTGTTTGCTAGTTTTTTGCTTCGCCCATAATCCCCTAGTCCCTAAATCTTATCCCCAACTATAAACCACTGTCTACTGCCTACCGCCTACTTCCTACTGTTTACTATATTTACACTTGATGAAATTACCTGTCGTATGTATTGTTGGACGCCCGAACGTGGGCAAGTCCTCTCTTTTTAACCGAATCTTGGGGCGTCGTGCCGCAGTCGTTTCTGACCGCGACGGCGTGACCCGCGATAGGCATTACCAGACGGCCAATTACAAGGGCCATGAATTTACGGTGGTCGATACCGGCGGATTCTTGCCGGACGATTCCATCGACGTGCTCGCCGATAGCGTGCGCACGCAGATTTTTAATGCCGTCGAAGAGTCCGACCTGGTGCTCTTTATGGTCGATGTCCGCGTGGGCATTACCAAGCTCGACGAACAGTTTGCCCGTATGGTCCGCAAGCTCGACAAGAAGGTGATTCTTGTTGCGAACAAGAGCGAAAACGGTGCCGATCGTCAAGAAAGCTACGAGTTCCTGAAACTCGGTTTTGGCTTGCCTCGTACTATCAGCGCACTCACGGGCTATGCCTGCCTTTCGTTGATGGACGAAGTTATTGCGGTGCTTCCGACTCCCGTTCGCGGTGAACGTCGCGAAGAGCGCCCGATTCGCTTTGCCATTCTTGGCCGCCCGAATGCCGGCAAGAGCACGCTTCTGAACCGCTTGCTGAACGAAGACCGTGCCGTGGTGTCCGATATTCCGGGTACGACCCGCGACTCCATTGACTGCGACTTTGCGGTTGATGGCCAAAAGTTCGTGGTGACTGATACGGCTGGCCTACGCAAGAAGGCGAAGGTCGAAGACGAAGTTGAAATTTTCAGCAACATGCGTACCCTCGAAAGTATCCGCCGTTCCGACGTGTCGGTACTTATGGTAGACTGCACCCGCGGTCTCGAAGTCCAGGACTTCCGCATTATTACCGAAATCCGCAAGGCGGGCAAGGGCCTGGTGCTCGTGCTCAACAAGTGGGACATTTTCCCGGACAAGACCGAAAAATCCTTTGACCACATGGTCAAGGAAATGCTCGAACGCGAACCGATGCTTGAATACGTGCCGATTATTTCGGCGAGTGCCAAGGAAGGCCAACGCGTTAACCGCATTGTCCAGGCCATTCAGACGGTGTATGCCAACTGCCGTCGCGTCCTTGGCCGCGACCGCGTCGCTACCGCCTTTGCAAGCTTCTTGGAAAAGAATCCGGTGCCGAGCCAGAACGCCCGTACCGTTCAGCTTACCCGTGCCTGCCAGATTATGGTGGAACCGCCGGTAATCGCTATCGAAACCCGTACGCCGGAACTGGTGGCCGATTCTTACAAGCGTTACTTGCTCAAACAGTTTTACGAAGAATTCCAGCTGCAGGGTGCGCCCCTCCGCTTGAACTTCGACCAGAAATTAACCCTTAGAAAGGATGAAGATCTTGAACAGTTTACTGAGTCTTCCAATAGCGTACTTGCTGGGGTCAATCCCCAGCGCGATCTGGATCGCAAAAATCGCAAAGGGAAAGTCGTTCGACATTAGAGACTACGGCTCCAAGAATGCGGGCCTCACCAACACGTTCCGCGTGCTCGGTTGGAAACCCGCCCTTCCGGTCGTTTTTCTTGATTTGCTCAAGGGTTTCTTTGGCCCGTGGATTGCCATGAAAATGTGCGAAGCGCAGGTGGCTGCCGGTGGTGCCGACTATTCTCACTGGGTTCCGCTTGTTGCAGGTCTCTTGGTGATTCTTGGTCACAGCTTCACTTGCTTTGCCGGTTTCCGCGGCGGTAAGGGCGTGCTTGCCGCTTTGGGTGTGTTCTTGGCCCTTTGCCCGATTACGGCTCTTAGCGCTTTCGGCGTGTGGATTATCCTTACGTTTTCGACCAAGTATGTGTCGGTGGGTAGCATTGGCGCCTGCGTCGCTCTCGGCGCATTTGCCGTGATGGGTTTCCTTAAGTTGCCGTTCCCGCCCGACGATATTAACTTGGGCCTGATGATTACCTGCCTTATCGTGGCCGTTTTCGTGATTGTGAAGCACAAATCCAACATTAAGCGCCTTATGAACGGCACTGAAAACGGTTTTGGCAGCAAGCGCAAGACTCCTAAGGCGTAATTATTGTAGATTATAGGAAAAAGTGATAGGCGAGGTTTTATTATGAAGGTTACTGTACTTGGAACAGGTGGCTGGGGACTTTCCCTTGGCCAGGTGGTGTACGAAAATAAGAATGAAGTGATGTTCTGGACCAATTCCCAGGCCGAAGTGGACCTGCTCTCTACGGAACACCAGTACAAGGACAAACTCCCGGGCGTGATTTTCCCGGCAGACTTTAAGTATACGACCGATATGAACGCCGCCCTCGAAGGCTGCGATATGGTTTTGATTGTGGTGCCGAGCCAGTTTATGGGCGGTGTCGCCAAGAATCTTGGCAAGTGGACTCCGGCCAAGGGCAAGGAACCGGTGGTGGTCTGTGCTACGAAGGGTATTCTCGAAGGCACGAACCAGCTCATGAGCGAAGTGCTCCTCGAAAACGTTCCTTGGCTCACCGAAGACAAAATGGTTGCCTTTAGTGGCCCGTCTCACGCCGAAGAAGTCAGCCGACACATTCTGACGGCGATTGTCTCTGCTTGCGTGAACGAAGAATCTGCAAAGCTCGTGCAGAAGGCCATGAGCTGCTCTTACCTGCGCGTTTACACCTCTACCGATATCGTGGGTGTGGAACTCTGCGGTTCCGTGAAGAACGTAATCGCCATTGCTTCTGGTGTGCTTTATGGTCTCGAAGCCGGTGGCAAGTACAAGATTGGCGACAACACTCGTGCCGCTATCCTCACTCGCGGTCAGGCTGAAATGTGCCGTCTCGGTAAGGCTCTCGGCGCAAAGCCCGAAACCTTTGCTGGCCTTGCCGGTATGGGCGACTTGATTGTGACTTGCCTTTCTCAGCACAGCCGCAACCGCTATGTGGGTGAACACATCGGCAGGGGCGAAACTATCGAACAGGTCCTCGGCGGCATGAAGATGGTGGCCGAAGGCGTTCCGACTTGCAAGAGCACCAAGGCTCTCGCTGACAAGCTCGGCGTCGAAATGCCGATCGTAAATGCCGTTCACGCCCTCCTTTTCGAAGGCAAGAACGTGGACGATGTTATCAAGGAAATGTGGGACCGCGAACTCAAGACGGAAGTCTGGGAATAATCGCTTTAGAACCTTACAGAAATTCCCAAGTGGGTCGCAAATCCGTTACGGAATGCGACCCCTTTTTCTGTTTCTAGATCGCCGGATTTCTTCTCTTGTTCAGGAGTGACAGGTGTGTCGATTCCGGAGGGCGTGTCGCCGCCGGGACTGGTGGCTGGGTCGCCTTCGCTGCCGTTGCTTTCGCCGGGCAAGAATTCCTTGTAGCTTGAATAAACAGGAGCCAGCTGCGTAACGCTGTAATCCAAGGCGATGGTGACTGAACCTTCGCGGCGGAGTTCTGCCCCAAGGGAAAGAATGCCGCCGGCACTCTTCAGTTCTCGCCGATAGATTTCATGCTGCTTGTTATAGGTCAGCAGAATGAGTGTCTCGATTTGCTTGTCCATGTCAATGGCACCGCTGGCGTAGTAACTGTCAAGAGCCACACGTGGATTAAAGGAATATTTGCGACCTAAGTGCCACTGGTATTCTGCACCGCCGATGACACCCATTGCGTCGAGGTCTGCGTCAATACGGAACATCTTCTGCAAGAAACTGAAGGAAAGGGATTTTAGAACAGAGGTGGGGAGAGCCCTGTTGGGAGCGAGTGTCTCAAAAAAGCGGTCCTGGTTCGCTTCGATCTTTCCGGCGACGTGGACGTAATTCAAGTTCGTTTTCAGGTTCTTGTAATTCCATTGGGCTAAAAGCCAGTGCAATTGTGCGTCAAGAGGCACGTACATAAAGCGCTTGTAGCTTGATTCCTGATGGAAAATCCCGTATAGGTAAATGTCGGCATTGATGTAGTTGTATTCCAGGCTTAAACGGCTTTGCCCGAGCTTGGCTCCGTATTCGCCGCGGGCCATCATCACGCTGATAGAATCCCTGATGTAATATTCCTTGTCCGGATTTTCAGGTGAAGACTGCAGGTATGTGCCCGAGATGCCAAAGTGATGAATGCCTGGGTTGATTTCGGCGGAAATGTTACGGGCAAGCAAGTGGGTTTCCCAATCTACTGAAATTTCGGGAACGACATCGTTCTTGTTTTCAGAGATCCAGCGTATGTTACCCAGTTCTACAGAACCGCGGGCTATGCTTGTGCCGATGCGGAAAAAGTCATCTGCCGAGTGTATGGCCAAGGTTGACTTTACAAAGGGCAGACTGCTGACATCGACACCGAGAGTAATGTATTTGAATTCGCTTTCAAAACCGATGCTGGCGATATCGAGGCTGTTGAAGCCTTTTACATCCCATTGGTCGGTGTAGCGACCTTGGTAGGTGATGTGCCTAAGGTCGCCGTAGATTTTAAGGTTTTGAACTTCAAGCTGATCGTTGATGCCGCATTGCCTTGCCGAGAACTGCTTGTCGCTGGTATGCAGCAAAAAGAGCCCACCGCAGTCGGTGAACCCGAGGTTGCTTAAAGAATGGGCCGCAATATTTGCGACCCCTAGAATAAATAATATTTTATTTGCGACTTTCACGAAAGGCGTTAGTAATCCCATTCGTCATTGTAGGTGTAATCATCCCAGTCGTCATCGTCGTCTTCTTCCGATTCGGTGGCGATGATTTTCCAGAACTTATCAGCAGTCATGCCAGGGAGCACGCCGCCGAAGGTGATATCCGGGAAGATGATGTACTTACCGAAATCGCGAACTTCGTAGTCTTTGAGCTTGTCGCCTTCGACATAGCCGTTTACAAGAGCCTGGTAAGAAATGGTCTTCTTGCCGCTAGCATCCGTAAAGTAGAAGATGTTGTCGGTTGCATCCTGGTAGGCGGTTGCAAAGAGGTGCGTGCCGTTTTCAACCTTACAAACGTTAGAGCTGAGCTTAATCGGCGAGGGGACCGTTACGTTAGCGTCGTCGTCATCGCCATAATAGCTCTTAGATTCACCGAAGGTGATGGTGCAGTTGTCCAACTTCATGCTGTAGCACTTGTAGGTGTAGCCGCCATCCTTGTAGTCAACGTCCATGCACACTTGCCACTTGTAGTCCAACGGTTCTTCGTCGTCCCAAGAGTAGGCTTCGCGAGTCCATGCACTAAAGTAATCGACTGTGCCGGCCTTCGTAACCTGCTTTTCGAGTTCCCTTTCAAGTTCCATATCAACGTAGGACTGATAAGCATCCATGTCTTCGGACCAGTAGAATCCGTCAACCGGAACCTGCCATTCCGAGGCGTCGTTAATGTGGTGGTACGGCAGGTAGTCCTGGAATCCGTCGGTAATGTCAAAGAACTTGGAGATGTTGATCGTAACCTTGGAACCGCGGGGGAGAGTCACTTCGACACCAGTGCGGAGTCCTTGACGGTAATGTTCCAAAGAATCGATTGCCTTCTGGAAGTCTGCTGCGCTTACGTCAGACATTTCGCCGTCGCCCACGATGTAGGGGTCGTTCTTCTGAGTGGCGGTGCCATTCTTGGATTCTTCGATACCGTACTGCAGGCCGAGTTCCACGTAAGAGATGGCGCTGTCCAGCAAGTTCGGAATGTTCTTGTAGCTCGTCTTCCAGCTGCTGTAAACAGTCGTCAAGGAGCTCTTTGTGTCAAACATCTTTTGCATCTGCTTCACGGCCAATTCCGGAACTTCACGAGAGCGGTCTGCTTCGTTCATCCAGTCGTAGCTGCCGTTGTCGGAAATGTCGATATTGATGCTTGCACCAAAGGTAAGGATTGCCTTGGCGACAAAGAGTGCGCCCAATGCCGGAGCGAATTCGCCGCGGTCCAGTTCATAGGTGCGGTCTTCATAAGTGTACTTGCAGGTGAAGTCCTTGTTGTTCACCACGCTTCTCATGTAGATGACGGCGGAGTCCAAAGAAGGAATTGCCTGAGCCATGGCCGTCTGGGCTACGCTGGTCAGCAACTTGCCGTCAGAGGTCACGAGAATCTTGTTGAAGTCTTCGACGCCCATATCCGCAAGGTCTTGCTTGTTAGAAACGGTGTCGATAAAGCCCTTGATTTCCTTGTTGTTCACCAAGTCGGTGACGATGCTCAAAGCGTAACCCAGCTGGGCTTCGCAGTTGTTGGGGTGTGCATCAAGAACGCCCTTGAAAGTTGCCTTGGTTTGGGCACTGAATGCCTGTGCGGTGCGGAAATCGCCATCATCCAAGCTCTTCAGGATGTCGGCGATGTTTGCCTTTGCCGATTCGAGCTGCTGCGTGACGCTAGCATCCGTAGAAACTTCACAACCGGATACGTCGAAACTCGGGGTGTCCGGGATGTCTGCGGGTGTAGACGGGTTGTTGTCGTTGGAACTGCTGCTGCCACTATCGCCGCAGCCCGCCAAAAGTGACATGGCACTTACGGCACATACAAAGAATTTTTTTGAAAATCCCATAACGGTTTCCTCCATTTGTTATTGTTAAAGAAAAATAACAAAAAAGTCGCCTAATTGCAAACAAAAAAACAAGTTTTTTTTTCAAAGGTGATGAAATGCTATTTCTTGCTGATAATCAGCACGATTGCACCTTGAATTGCCTGGAAAAGCAGCGGAATATAGCCCAGAAGTCCTGCGGAAAGCACGATAGGGGCGGGAATTCCTAAAATACCGGTAAAAAGGGCCACTTGAACGCCTTCGCGGACTCCAATACCGTTCAAAGAGATGGGTAACATTGAAACAATGGTGGTAATGCTAGTGAAAACCACCAAAATACTGATGTCGATGCTTTGGCCGACGGCCTTAAAATAGGCGAATGCCATGAAAAGGGTCAAGAGTTGCAACCACAGGGAATCCAAAGACGATAGAACAACTTGTTTTTTATACTGCCTGTAAATGGACAGGCTTTTCTGCATTTTGGGGATGAAGGTGAGTTTGTTTAAAATGAACGCGGGAACTGGAATTTTATCCGAAAAAAGGCAAAGAATCACAATGACCATGCAGACTAAAAGGGCGATGGTCATAATTAGGGTGTAAATAAAAGGGATTTCCGCTTTGCTTAAGGCGAAGGGGAGCGCAATAAAGAAGCAGAGGAACATGGCCAAAAGGCCCTGAATGCGGGCGAGGAACACTGCCGAAATGGATTGGCTCGTCTGGTTGAATTTTTTCCCGAAAGCCAAGGATTTTACGGCGTCGCCACCAAAGCCCGTGGGGAGCAGGTTGTTGAAGAAGTACCCCATGGCGGTGTAGGCGTAGTAAGTCTTGAAGGGAATTTCGGGGCCTTGTACCGAAAGGCCTTTCCAGCGGTTTGCCTGGATAACCATGATCAGTGTTGCCGCAACGAGGGTGGCAAGAACCCATGGTGCCATCCCGAGGCTCCAGTTCTCGGCTACGCTTGCAAGCGGAATCTTGTAAAAGATGTAGGCAAAACCACCCACGCTAACGATTAGCTGGAGTATCCGCTTGACAAAGAGCTTAGAAACTGTCTTATCGGCTGCCATTGACTACAATAATAGCATTTTTGACAAATAAAAAATTATATTTGCGCAAAAGAGGTTTTTATGTACCGGAATAAAGCGCGTTATGATGTGGCCAAATTGGTGCCCAGTGATGTCAAGAGTGTCCTTGAAATTGGTGCTGGCGCCGGACTGAACTATGTAATTTATCCGAAAGACGCTTACAAGGTGGCGATTGAACCTGAAAATCGCACCGATACGCATACGATTGACAAGGTTCCGGGCGGTTTTAACGAATACCACCACGTGTTTTACGAACAGTACACCGAAGACAAAAAGTTTGATCTCGTGGTCATGTGCGATGTGCTGGAACATGTGAACGATCCGGTTGACCTCATCAATTTCTGCAAAAAGCATCTCAATCCGGAAGGTCATATTCTCGTGTCGCTTCCGAATTTCTGCTGTGCCGAAAACCTTTTGAAAATCATCATTACCCGCGATTTCCGCTACTTTAAGCCGGACGAGGGTGAACATGCGCTGGGCGTTCTGGATATCAACCACAAGACCTTCTGGACCAAGAAGAGCTTTGTCCGCTTCGCTAAGGAAAACGGTCTCGAAATCGAAAAGATCGTGGGTATTCGCAAGCAGCTGAAGTTCATGCCTGGCCTTTTGAGCCATTCCAGCTTTATCCCGTTCCAGTACGGGTTCTTGACAAAACTAAAGAAATAAACTTTCGGCTGTTTCGCGGATTTTCTTGGCGCTATCTTCCCAAGAGAATCTGGAAACCCAGGCGTCAATTTCGGCGTCGTATTTGCCCTTGTCGTCAATCGATTTTTCAAGGGTGTCGGCGATGCTTGCCGGGTTGGTGGGGTTGAAGTAGTTGGCCACATTGCCGCCTACTTCGGGCATCGACGAGGTGTTGGAGCAGGCCACGGGAGTGCCGCAGGCGAATGCTTCGAGAATGGGCAGGCCGAATCCTTCGTACAGCGAGGGCAGAACGAAAAGGTCTGCCAGGTTGTAGAAGTTCACCAGGTCGTCTTGGCTCACCATGCCGGCGTGGATAGTCAAGTCCTCAATTCCCAATTCTTTTTCTTGGGTGGCCTTGGTGCGCCCGTCAAAGGCCTTGCCTACAAAAATCAGGCGGCAGTTTTCTTTGCCCTTCATTTGGGCAAAACCCTTAAGTAGACCATTCAAGTTCTTGTGTGGCAACAAGTTGCCGACGTACAAGAGAATCTTCTTGTCTCGGGGAATGTTGAATTTCTCGTACAGGTAGTCGTACTCTTGGGGAGTCTTGCGGACGAATTCTTTTCCGACTCCAGAGGGAATGACCCTTATCTTGGATTCGTCGGTCTTGTATAGGCGCAACAGGTCCCGTTTAGTGCTTTCGGAAACGACGATAATCTTGTCGGCGCGCTTGCTAATGAACCAGAAGATGAACTTGAAGTACCAATGCACGATTTTCATCGGCAAGAATTCGGGGTAAATCAAGTGCGTGAGATCATGGATCGTCGCAATCATCTTGCCGCGGTAGAACAAGGGCACGTTGCAGTGGGGAATGTGCAAAACGTCTGGCTTTTCGCGGTAGAGAGCCCGGTAGGGGAATTTAAGCTGTTCCTTGTAGCCGTAAATGCCGCAGATGAACGGAATGTGCTTGGGCACGTCCTTGTAGGCTACCAATTCTTCGGGATTCCCGAGGGCGATTTCGTAACCCACGTTCTTTAACCAATGCTGGATGCAGGTGCCAATACCGGAACGGGCGACCATTCGGGCGTCAATCGCGATTTTCAAATCCGGCTTTGGGGCGTTGCTTTTCATGTTCATTTTGCGAAAATAGGCTTTTTTTTACGAAAAATACATTTTTTGCAAAAATAAATGATGCGGGTTACATCTAAAATAAAAAAAATTGCAAATAAAGACAGTTTTTGTTATATTAATCTTACGAATGCGAATGGAGGACTTTATGAGTCGAAAAATGGTGAAATGGCTTTCGGCATCTTCTTTGATGTTCCTGGGAGCTTTTATTTGGGGATGTTCTGAATCGGATCCTGCTCCGGAAAATTTCGTTTCTGATGGAAATTCGGAGCTCCTGAAGAACGATGCCACGGGAATGTGGGCTCGTATTGATGAACTTGGAATTGCCGGCTATTTCGATTCTCTTTCGCAAAATGGCGGTGCTGTTGTTGACGTGTCGGCAAAGGTGAATGGCCGCTGCTCGTCGCCCGCCTTAGCAATGGACGAAAATACCCGTTACCTCGACGAATTGGAATCGCTGTTCGACGAAGGTGAACAGGTCGAAGGCGTCTGCGGCTATGGTCTTAAGTTGCAAGACGGTCAGGTGGCCCCCTTGGGCGTAAACCTGATTGATTCCATGAAGGTGGGAACCGTAGAATTCTGGTTCCGCCCGAACGCTGATTTTTATGATGCTCCGCGTACCCTTATCGGAAACGATGGTGCCCGTGTTCATTTCTTCTACAAGAATGGCGAGCTTTACTTCCAGAAGAATCACCACAACCAGCATTACTATGTCAATGGTTCTGCCAAGCTTAAAGATGATGACTGGAACCTGATTGCGGGCCAGTGGGGTGACGGTTACATGAGCGTGTGGCTCAACGGCAAGATGGTTGCCCGTATGGAACATGACAAGGGCTATGCTCCGGCCACGCGCGGTATTCCGTTCGAAAACTTGGTCGTGATCGGTTACAAGTCCGATTGCTGCATGGAAGGCCCCGGTCAGTATAGCGCAATGACTACTTCGGGTTCTTTCGACCAGTTCCGCATTTCGAACATTCCGCGTAACAAGATGACGGATGATTCTGTTACTGTTGCGACTAACGATGTTTCTGATACGGCTGATGTAGATACCGTTATTGCCGATACGGTAGTCGCTGATACCGCAAAGATCGATACGATGCCGCTGCCTTTGGATGTGTCGCTGTGGTCTTTGCTGGCAGCTCAGGGAACTCGCTACTTTGAGAAAGTAACGCCTCCGGTGGCTTCGGCTGCCGTTAAAAAGTGCGCCGCACCCGCTCTTGTAATGGATGATTCTACCCTTTATCTGGATGAGTTGGAAACTGTTTACCGTGAAGGCGAACTGGTTGATGGCGTTTGCGGCAAGGCACTTTCTTTGAAGACCGGTGAAGTCGCTCCGACGGGAATCAATCTGATTGATGCGATGCCTGCAGGTACCGTTGAATTCTGGTTCCGCCCGAATGACGATTTCTCGGGAATTCCTGCCCGTACGCTCCTCGGTAACGATGGAGCCCGTGTTCACTTCTTCTACAAGAATGGTGCGCTTTACTTCCAGAAGAACCATCACAATGAACATTACTTTGTGAAGGCTACCGTGGAACTGCAGAAAGACTGGAACCTGATTGCCGGCCAGTGGGGAAACGGTTCTATGAGCCTCTGGCTGAATGGTCAACAGGTCGCTGTCATGGAACACAACGAAGGTTACGAAGCCGCCAATCGTGACATTCCGTACGAGAATTTGTTTGTGATTGGTTACAAGTCGGCCTGCTGCATGGAAGGCCCCGGTCAGGATACGCCGATGACGACTTCGGGTGCATACGACCAGCTGAGAATCTCGAATGTGGTTCGCTACAATTCTGAAGATCAGTCCTCGGTACTTGAACCGGATACAACGATTGCCGCGGATACAACGATTGTCATGGATACGACGATTGCTATGGATACGATTTTGACCCCAGTGGACACCACTGCGACGATTGATCCTATTACCTCTTCAAATTCTCATGATTCGGCTTATGTTGATTCGATAGACTATACAGACACGGAACGTTATCCGCTTGTCGTGTATGATTCTTTGGGTAGAGCGGCTATTTTTGGCATTCCCTTTGAAGATTCAAAAAATTAAAAAATCAGAACCTGTTTAAACCAAGTCCCGCATCGCTGCGGGCTTTTTTCTTAGGCTCCATTTACTAAATTGCAGGTATGGCTTTTGTTCACCTGCAAGTTCATTCTGAATTTTCTGTTTTACAGTCTTCTGCTCGTCTAGACGGTATTTTGGCTGCCGCTGCCGACGAAAACGCACCTGCAGTCGCCCTTACCGACCATGGCGCGATGTTCGGTATTCTAGAAATTCAGACTCGCGGAAAAGACATGAACAAGGCCCGCAAAGAAAAGGGCCTCCCGCCGGTAAAGACAATTTACGGCTGCCACATTTATGTGGACACTTCGAGCGCGAACCAGAAAGATCCGATCACGTTTGAGCGATTGACGCTCCTGGTCGAAAACGAGGCGGGATATTATAACTTGCTCCGCATTGTGAGTTACCGTTACGAAGACGGTGACCGCTGGGCAGAAATTCCGTCGGTGCCGCTGTCGGTTATCGAAGAGCATAAAGAAGGCATTATCGCCATTGCAGGCGATTTCTTTAGCAAGTACGGTCAGAGTGTAGCGGCGGGGCGCAATAGTGTTGCCCGCGAATACATGGAGGCCCTCGACAAGATTTTTGACCATGACCATCTGTACATTTCGGTGTGCGACAACGGCGTGCCTCAGCAAAAGTTGCTGAACGATTTTAACGTACAGTTGGCTGGTGAACTCGGTCGTGAAATTGTGGCGGTCGCAGATGTCCATTACATTAAGGCCGAAGACGCCGAAGCACATAAGGTCTTGCGCTGCATTTCGCTTAAGGAAACGCTGAACGGTTTTGACGACAAGCGCTTTCCGACCGATAAGTTCTATTTCCGCAGCGAAGCCGAAATGGTGGAGTTGTTCGGGCATATTCCGGGCGCCATTGAGAATACGGTCAAGATTGCAGAACGCTGTAACTATACGGTGAAAACCGGTATCGGCGATGAATTCTGGCCGCGCTTCAAGATTCCCGATGAATTTTTGGCTTCTGAAGAATACCAAAGCATCAAGGCCATCATGAAGGCGGAATTCGATGCGGAATATCCGGTCGTACGCGAACGCGAACTTAAGGGCGTCATCAAGGACAAGAAGAAAAAGGTGCAGGAGTCTTACTGCGCCGAAAAGGGGATTGAACCCGATGCCTTGACCGACGATGACAAAGCCGAAATCGAACGATTGTCTCAACCGGAATTCTTTGACGAAGCCGATAATAAGGCTTGGGATAAGGCGGTACATCGCTGGTGTAAGCCTGGCTCCGATTCTGACATCTACATTACGCACCTTTGTAATCAACGACTCCAGTGGCGTTTCCCGAAAGAGGACTTTAAGTTCCCTGCCCACGAAACCGATGTGGGTAAGCGCATGTACAAGGAACTGAACTGTATCCGCAACATGAACGTGGCGGGTTACCTCTTGATTGTGTGGGACTTTATCAACTGGTCTCGTGAACACGGAATTCCCGTAGGTCCGGGCCGTGGATCTGCTGCAGGTTCTCTAGTCACTTACATTATCGGTATTACCGACATCGACCCGCTCACCTTCGATCTCCTTTTTGAACGATTCCTGAACCCTGAACGTGTGTCCATGCCGGATATCGATACCGACTTTGCGGATCGTGACCGCGGTCGCGTGATTCAGTACGTGACGGACAAGTATGGCAAGGAATGCGTGGGCCAGATTATTACCTACGGTATGCTCAAGTCCAAAGCGGTGATTACCGACGTGGCTCGCGTCTTGGGACTTCCGCCTGCCGAAGCAAAGCAGATTACCAAGCTGTTCCCGCAGCGTACCTTGAACTTTAGCCTAAAGCAGGCTTGGACGGGTAAAGACAAGAAGGGCAACAACCTGGAAGATGGTTACAGCCCGGAACCCTTGCAGGCGATGATCGGTAGCCGCGCCAGCTACCAGAACCTTTGGGATATCGCTAAAAAGCTCGAAGATTTGCCGCGCCAGACGGGTGTGCATGCTTGCGGCGTGGTGATTACGCCGACCCCGATTTATAACCTTGCGCCTTTGTACCGTGCCGCCCCCGAAGATACTCCGGTGGTGATGTACGACAAGCATTACGCCGAAGACATCGGACTTTTGAAGATGGACTTCCTTGGCCTTATCAACTTGTCGATCATTCAAGACACGGTGAACATGGTCAAGAAGAATCGTTCGATTGAACTTGACATGGGTCATATTCCTTTGGATGATAAGGAAACGTTCGACTTGCTCGGCAAGGGGATGACCACGACGGTGTTCCAGTTCGAATCTCCGGGTATGCAAAAATACCTGCGCGAACTGAAGCCCACCCGAATCTTTGACTTGATCGCTATGAACGCCCTGTATCGTCCGGGGCCGATTGACCAGATTCCGCACTTTATTGCCCGTAAGAACGGCCAAGAAGAAATCGACTGCTATCACCCTGACTTGGAACAGGTGCTGGGTGAAACCTACGGCGTGATCGTGTACCAGGAACAGGTGATGAAACTGGCCCAGATTCTGGGTGGATACACCCTGGGTGGCGCTGACAACATCCGCCGTATCATGGCCAAAAAGATGCCTGAAAAGATGGCGAAACTCGAACCGGAGTTTTTCCAGAAATGCTTGGACAAGGGCTACGATAAGGACATGATTCAAAAGGTGTGGAATGCGGTGCTCCCGTTCTGCGGATACGCATTCAACAAGAGTCATGCTGCAGCTTACGCTTACGTGGCATACCAGACAGCATACCTGAAGGCGCATTATGGCCCTGAATACATGGCCGCTTCGATGACCTCGAAGATGGGTAAGACTGAAGATATCGTGACGATTATTCTGGAATGCAAGCGCCTCGATATCGAAGTGGTGTCGCCCAACATTAATGCGTCGATGGGCGAATTTGTGGCCAATAAAGAAGGCCAGATTCTGTTCGGCTTGGCGGGTATTCGTAACGTGGGCCTCGCTGTCGTCGAAGACATTATTGCCGAAAGAGAACGCCGTGGCAAGTTCAAGGACATTTTTGATTTCTGCAAGCGCGTGACCGAATACCAGGGCGAACAAAAAGAAAAACGCCCGCCCATGAACAAGCGCCTTATCGAAAGCTTGATTATGGCTGGCGCCCTTGACGAATTCCCGGGCAACCGCGCCGTACTCATGGCAACTGTGGACCGCGCCATGGAAGTGGCTGCCCGCAGCCAAGAAGATAAAGACCGCGGTCAGATGTCGCTCTTTGACATGGGCGGCGGAGCACCTTCTATGGATAGCTCTGCCGAAGTCCTCGAAGAAGCAGAAGAATGGTCTGCCATGGAAATGCTCAACAAGGAACGCGATGTGGTGGGCATGTTCTTGTCGGGGCATCCGCTCGATGAATTCCGGCCGGAACTGCAGGGCTTTACCTCTTGCTCCTTGGACGAAGAAGAATTGGAACGTCACGAAGGCGGTACCGTGATTGTGGGCGGTGTGGTGACCAAGCTCCGTTCGATTGAAACCAAGCGCGGCGATACGATTGGCGCCGGCTCCATTCAAGACTTCCACGGCGACTTGGAAATGTTCTTCAAGAAGGACCTGTGGGAAAAATTCCGCGACACCGTGGCGCTTGACGACCGCGTGCTGGTGAAGGGAACGCTTGAACACCAGCGTATGGGTGATGGCATGCAGCTGGTTGTCGAAGAAGTCATCCAGCTGGACCGCGTACGTTCGGACATGGTGAGCCACATTCATGTGGTCTTCTATTCTTCGATGGTGGATGACGCCTTTGCCGATAAACTTATGACGGCCATGGAAAAATATGAACCCTTTGAAGGGGAACGTGGCTGTGAAATCGTTGCCCACGTGGAAACGGAATCGGGCAATGTCCATGTGCTTAGTCTCAAGAACAAGAAAGTGGTTTATACTCCCGAATTGTTGCAGTTTTTGCGCAAGGATCTAGGCGCCTTGAAGGTTTGGGTCTCGAACCGTGCCAAACGGTAAACCCTACATACTTTTTTGCGCGGGCGAAGATTCGGGGGATTGCATCGGCGAACCCCTTGTAAAAGCGATAGCTTCTCAATATGTGGCAAAAGGCTCGGGCGGCAAGCGTATGCAGAACGCAGGGCTATTGCCATTAGTGGATTTCGAGAACTTGCCGGTGTCCGGCTTTGGCGATGTCTTGCCGAAGTACTTCGAGCTGCGCAAGAGTTTTAATAAGTTGAAAATCGCGTTGGAGTCGCCGGAGTGCCTCGGCCTGGTAGCGATTGATTATCCGGGCTTCAACATGAAATTGGCGAAGCTGGCAGGGAAGTTGCGTAAGCCGGTTTTGTATGTGGCGCCCCCGCAAGTGTGGGCCTGGAAGCGTAAGCGTGCGCAAGTTCTAGCGAAAAATCCCTATGCTAAACTAGCGGTGTTCTTTGACTTTGAAGAGGCTGTTTATAAAGCTGCCGGTTGCAATGTTGTCCGCGTGCAACATCCTTTTTGCGAGGCTGATTCCGTTGCCTCTCATTCGTCAAAAAACATCCTTCTTTTTCCCGGGAGCCGCAAGTCCCAGGCCCTCCGTAATTTGCCCGTGTTTCTAAAAGCGGTGCAAAAGACACAGAATGTGATCTTGGTCGCCGCACGGCAGGAGCTGGTTCCCGCGTTTAAGAAGTATAATCTTCAAGTGGTTGTCGCTCCTCAAAGCGTTGAGGACCGCATGTCTCTTTATCGGAGTGCAGAATACGCCATTACTGCTCCTGGAACTGCCACCTTGGAATTAGCTCTGTCTGGAGTTCCCTTTACAGTATGTACCAGGCCGGATCCGCTGACCTATGTGCTTGGTCGTCTGTTTATCAAGACGAAATTTTTCGCCTTGCCGAACATCATACTGGGTCGTCTTGTGTTCCCAGAACACATCGTTTCCCCTTGGTGTACACGAAATAACGTGAACCTGTCGTGCACGAAGTGCGATGATGTAAGTGCGGAAATTCGTGAAAAACTTGCGGTCGGGAAAACCTTGGAGCAGTTAGCGTTTGAATTTCTTGGCCAACTCGTCGAGCGTGAACCGCAATAAGGTCGG
Organism: Fibrobacter sp. UWT2; assembly: GCF_900142545.1. NCBI lineage: Bacteria > Pseudomonadati > Fibrobacterota > Fibrobacteria > Fibrobacterales > Fibrobacteraceae > Fibrobacter > Fibrobacter sp. UWT2. Next base: position 60,491 of record NZ_FRBF01000004.1, read on the forward strand.
GTGTCCGTAAGGCGACTTGAGCGGTTCCTCGGTCAGCATGAGCTGGCTTACGAGGGCGGCCATTTCTTCGGGCTTTAGCTTGTCGCCGGCCTGGTAAGCGTTGGTGCTTGCCCAAGCCTTGGCGATGGTGTCTTGGATTTTAACCATGTCACCTTCGCCCTTGCCTTCGTCGCCGATGCTATCCAAGAAATCCTTGACGGCCTTGATGGCGCGGGAAAGGGGAAGTGCGCTAGGAATGGCGCGAATCTGGTAGGTCTCGCCTCCAAAATGCTCAATGTAAAAGCCCAAATGCTTGAACTGGTCTTCAACGCTCTTGAGGGCTTCCACTTCCAGCTTGGAAAGTTCCAAAAGTTCCGGGAACAAAAGCTCCTGACTGTCGAGGGCGGACCCGTTTCTTAAAGTGGCAAGAGCTTGTTCATATAGAACGCGGGAATGGGCTGCATGTTGGTCAATGACCAAAAGTCCATTCGAATCGTCACCTGCGATGTAGGTGTTTGCAATCTGGAAAAATGTCGGTGGCGTCCACTGTACAGCGGGCTCGGCAACTTCGTTCACCTTGCCTTCCAGCGAAATCACCTTGCCTGCTTCAGGCGTGCTGAACAAATCTTGAGCTAAATCGTTTTGCTGAACGCTCTTACGGGGCTTTTCGTAAGTGAATCCTGTGGTCGGGAAATTTGACATTTCGGGAATGTCCCCGCTGGATTCTTTGGTGGAAAAGCTTGGTGCGGGATTAGCGGCTGGCTTGAAGATTGGCTCCTCGAAACCGTAGGGCACCTTGGGGGTGTTGTCCTGCAGTTCGGTTTTGCCGGTGCCTGCAATTTCTTCGCTCAAGTCAATCAGCGGAGAATTAGCTTCCATGTCCTTGGTAAACGTGTCACGAATGGCGTGGGAGACGACCAGGAAAACCAAATTTTGGTTTGCAAAACGGACTTCGCGCTTGGCGGGGTGCACGTTGACGTCAAATTCCATGTCGGGCATGTCCAGAAACAGCACCGAAACGGGCTTGCATTGGGCACCATAGGGCTCGTAGGCTTGCTGGACAGCCTTGCTCACCATCTTACTTTCGATGGGGCGGTTGCGAATAAACAAAAACTGGTGGTTGCGCTTGCCGTTTGTTTCTGTAGTGGGGGATACGTAACCCCAAACGTGTACGCCTGCTTCGGTGTAGTCGACCGGCAAAAGAACTTTGGCGATCTTGGAGCCGATAGCTTCGGCAATTCGGTTGCGGAGTTCGCCCGGAACGCCGGTAAACACGGTTTTTTCGCCGACTTTGTAGTCAAAGCGGATGTCGGGGTGCGCAATAGCTGTTTTTAGGACAACATCTAAAATTCGGGTGCTTTCGGCCGTTTCGCTGCTCAGGAAGTTGCGGCGAACGGGAGTGTTGTAAAACAGGTTTTCTACCAAAAAGGTGGTACCACGGCTGGCCTGAACGTCCTGTTTTTCGACAACGTTTCCGCCTTCAAGAAGAATGCGGCCGCTGTCGCCATCATCGGTAGCGCTGGTGATGGTTAATTTGGATACAGCGGCAATAGAGGCCACGGCTTCGCCTCTAAAACCATTTGTATGTAAATGGAACAGGTCGTCTGCACTGAAGAGTTTTGAGGTCGTGTGGCGCAAATAGCATAGGTCCAGATCGGCGGCGTTCATGCCTTTCCCGTTGTCTGAAACCTGGATTTTTTTCTTGCCGCCTTCTTCGATGGAAACCTGTATACGGGAGGCTCCTGCATCAATCGCATTTTCAATCAGCTCTTTTACTGCCGATGCGGGGCGCTCTATAACCTCGCCAGCAGCGATTTTATTGATGATTTCATCCGATAAAACGTGTATTTCAGCCGATTTCATGCCCCAAATATAGCCTTTTGGGGGTGAAAATCATATTTTTTTTGCTAAATTAATAGTACGAAAAGGCTGAGTGGCGTTTTTCAAAAAATACCATTCAATAGAGTGAGGTAAAAGTGCTTTCTAACCTATTCCTTCAGTTGACTCACATTGAGTTGCTCATCTCATACCCTGTCAAGGACATCTTGACTCTAATTAAGCGTGATCCTCGTTTCAATGTCAAGTTGCTAAACGACATCTACTACGAAGATTCCTTTGTGGATGAGAGCGTTCACCGCCTGATGATGAACAATGTGGTAAACTGGCTCTATGAACGTGGCGAAAATCCGGACGAATTTGTGCAGCGCATTATGGACCGTTGCGCCACCTTCGAAGCGATTCCTGCTCGTAGCGTGCTTCGTTCTTACCTCCCGTACGTTTCGCAGTTCTATGCAACCGAAGACGTCCGTCAGCTCTGCCTCGATATTATTCCGAAACGTTATCCGCTGCTTTCCAATGCGAAGTTCCTCCGCCGCGAACTGACCGATGGTTTCCGCAAGGAATACTTCACCTATCGGTTTGACTCCCCGGGCATGCTGATTACGAACCCCATGCGCTGGTTCAACGGCCTGGTGCAGATCGGTGCAATTCTTTTGAACACTCCGCCTTACGAAAAGATCGAATACAAGGCTTGCCAGACCTCTTTTGTCGAAGCTCTTGAAAATCGTGCTACGGCCGAAGTCCGCGATGGCTTTGTGTATGTGAACGGAAAACAGGTAGGTGAATACAAGACCTTTGGCGATTGCCTTGCTGAATATGGTCTTGAATGGGAATTTGAAGCCGAAAAGAAGATGGCTTGCATCCGCGCAACCGAAGATGTTGTCGACGAAAAGGTGGGTGCAACTCTGATTCAGAAGGGCTGCTATTACGGCGCACCGGCTAGCGTGGTCTACTTTGATTACAAGGCCAATGTGATCGCTCCGGAACCGTTCAACAAGCTCATGAGCGCAGTGGTCAAGCAGGAATTCGATTCTTGGGAACCCATCCAGAAGGCTCAGGAACAGTTGCTTGAAGCCATGAACGACTCCGTGACAATCATCTACTACAAGAGCGATGATTCGATCTCGGTGAACAACAAGCACTTGATGCGTAATGTGCCTGCTCGTATTCTTCGTAACCTGCTCCGCGAATACAGCGCTACCGGTCGTGAAGAATTTGAAAACCGTGAATTTAAGCGTGATCCGTCTATCTGCATGGATCCGCTGCGTCCGAACTTCGAAAGCCGCTTGAACCGAGTCATTGCTCATATCAACGGTTCTGATGATCCGGAACATCCGTCTGAAGGCGTGAAGAAGTTCTTCGAAATTGAACGTCACCGCCGCGGTGGTTTCCGTTTCGTTCCGAAGTGCAAGATTATTTTCCGCGAAGAGTAAACACCAGTTTACTGAATCCGAAAATGTAATTGAAACGGATTTAGAAAATAAGCAAATTGGTAGTTCTCAAGGGCAAATAAAAGGGTATATTTGGAATCGTGAACGGTAGAAGGGTAAATCCTGAAACGACTCTATCATTGCTCCCCTCCTGGTAGGTTCAAGGTTCCACATACCGATTCATATTTTCTCCTTCTTAGGAAAGGGTTCCCGCAAGGGAGCCCTTTCTTTCATTTGTTTCTTTAGAAACAAATGAAAGCTAACTCTTCGGCTCGGTCATGTACAAGTCTTTGGCTTGTCCGCGACTCTCGCCTTACGAGTTAGTCTTTTTTAATGCATCAATGGCGCATAAAGAAAGCTTGTTCTGGGCCTCGGTCATGTGCAAACAAGTTTGCCTGCGACGCTCGGCCTGCGAACATGTCTTTAAAAAATAAGTGCTCGGCTCGGCAATAGAATTGTCATGCCCGCGAAGGCGGGCATCTCCTTTTTTACTTAAGGCTTTTTCGTTTCAATGACTTCGACGGTTAATTTGTTGAAGGCGAGTTTGCCGCCGTCGCGGATTTCAAGTGCGGCGCGGAAGGTCGTGTCATTTTTCTTGAATGGTTCAAGAACCGGCGTGAGTTTGTTCTTAAGCAATCCTTCGACTTCTTCGTCGGTGAATTTACGCTGGTAAAACACTTGGGGAATGCCAAAGCCACATTGCGGGTTCATGCACACGTAAGCGGCGTGTGTGGCCTCGTTTGCGCCTTGGCCCGATGTCCCGCTGCGGAAACGTAGCTGATCGCCGCAAATGGGGCAGGGAAGGTTCCTGTGCAAGAATTCAAAGACGGTGCGGCCCTTGTCGGCGCCTTCGCCCCACTTAAGGCTTGCGGCGAATTCGGAGCCCTTCTTGCTTTTGAAATCTTGAATCAGGGGCGTGCGTCCGTTGGTAAAGAGTTCGCTTATTTCAGCGGCGGTAAGCGTGTGTCCAGCGACGGTTTTGAATAATGTGAATTTGCAATCGACGCCGTCAGTTGCATTGGCGCAGAATAGTGCGTTCTTATTTTCTTCGAGGGTGGCGCCGCAGAGCGGGCACTTATATTCCGTCTTTTGTCCGTGGAATTTGCCGTCGCTTTCGAATTCAAACTGAATGTTGAAATCCTTATCAACCGAAAGCTTTGCTGAAAATTCGGTGCCTTTCTTGCTTTTGAATCCGGCGAGGGGGCCGACATGACCTTCGGCAAGGAGAGTCTTCATTTCGGAATGAGAAAGCATCTTGCCTGCCTGGGTGTGCCCAATCTTGAATCCGCATTCGGCTTTGGGGCACACGTAGCCCCAAGGGGCTACTTCGAGCGCGCTTCCACATTTCGGGCAGGGGATCGCTTCGGTCACGGTTTCGCGCTCGAACTGGCAGCCGTATCGCGCATGCAAATCGGCGAACAGCTGCTTCACGTATTCAACGATTCCGTCGCGGAATTCTACGGGCGTAAGCGTTCCTTTTTCGACCTGCGAAAGTTTGTATTCCCATTCGCCGGTCATTTCCGGGGATTTCACTTTTTCGTCCATCAACGCGATGACTTCGCGCCCGCGGGCGGTACTCACCAGGTAATTCTTTTGCGCCTCGATAAAGCCGCGTTTCTTGAGGGTTTCGATAATGCCTGCTTGTGTTGCCGGCGTACCCAAGCCACGGTCTTTCATGGCTTCGGCAAGTTCTTCGTTTTCGATTTGCTTACCGGCGGTTTTCATTGCGGCAAGGAGTGTCGCCTCGGTGTAGTATTTGGGCTTGCTCTTCTTTTTCTTTTGCAATTCTACACTGTCAAAAGGAGCGCTGTCGCCGACATTCCATTCAGGGAAAACTTCAACCAGGTTTGTAATTTCGTCGCTGTCGCCTTTGCCCTCGGCGGCTGTTGCGTTTCCATCTTCCGAGCCGGAATCAGCTTTCTTCTTTTTCTTTCCCTTCGTATCTTCTTTGACGAGTGCGCGGAATCCTAAATCTTCATTCCGCTTGAGCTTTAATCGGAATAATTCTCTCGTCTCTCGTCTCTCGTCTTTCGTCTCAAGAATCACCTCCATTTCATCCCACACGTACGGCTTCAGCCACGCCTGTACAAAGCGTTCCTTGGCTAGGTCGTAAATCTTTTGCTCCATTTCGGGCAAATCGTTCGGAGCTTCGCCGGTGGGGATAATGGCAAAGTGGTCGGTCACCTTGCTGGAATTGATGAATACGAAATTTTCGTCAAAGCTACGGAAAATTTTTTGTTGCTCGGGTGTCGCCAATTTTTGCGCGAGGGCGAATGCCTCCTGCTTCATGGTATCGGGCAGGTACTGCGAATCGGTACGCGGGTAAGTCAGCAATTTCTTTTCGTACAGATTCTGGGCGCAATCCAAAACTTGCTGGGCGCTGTATTTAAAACGCTTGTTGCCTTCTTTCTGCAATTCGGTCAAATCGAAGGGCTTTTGTGGAAATTGCTTTTTCTGCTGGGTGTCGATTTTGGCAATTGCGGCTTCTGTCGGCGGGTTGCATCGTGCCACCACCGCATTCGCTTCCGCCTCTTTTTCAAAGACGGCTACTTTGAGAGTTGGCGTATTTTTTGCAGCATCTCTCTCGTCTTTCGCCTCTCGTCTCTCGTCTAACACATATTGAGCTTGATACCCTTTCCATGTGCCTACGACGCTGTAGTAAAACAGTTCCTTGAATTGCTCCACGATGGTGTCGCGTTCTACAATCAAGTTGAGTGTAGGCGTTTGCACACGGCCTACTGAAATCATCTTGCCGCGGCCTGCCGTAAGCGTATAGGCGCGTGTCGCGTTCAGGCCCACCATCCAGTCGGCGCGTTGGCGCAGTCTTGCTGCATAACTCAAGTTGAGACGCTGGGTGGCATCTTCCAAGTTTTTCCAAGCCTTGTCCAAGTCTTTGGCGACATAGCTGTTCACCCACAGGCGCTTAATCGTCTTTTGCTTGAAGGCGGGGGTGTAATCGAGCACCAGGTCAAAAATCAAATTACCTTCGCGACCGGCATCCGCGCCGTTCACCAGAACATCGGCCTGTTCCATCATTTGACGCACCACATTCAGCTGCTTCTTGGTGCTCTCGATTTCCATGAGCCGGAATTTTTCGGGCAATAGGGGCAAGTTCGAAAGTCGCCAGCCGCCTTCAAAACCGGGGTAGGCGTCGAGCGGGGCGAGCGTAATCAAGTGACCCACGCACCAAGTGATGCAGTGGTTCTTACCTATCAGACAGCCGTCGCCTTGGGTGAACTTTTCACCTTCCAACCGCTCCAGCATAGGGCGGTAATGTTGGTTTGCGACAGACGGTTTTTCGGCGACAAGCAGGATCACGATTCAACGTCCACTTGCAAAAGGTCTTTTTCCCAGGCTTCCTTGGCGGTGCGCAATTTTTTGAGCGACTCTTCGTCGGCTCCGCTTTGGTCGCGCAGGTCCATCAGGTCGCGGTATCCCTGGGCGAGTTGCTTTGCCTTGGGGTAATCCTGAACTAGGGACTCTAGTTCGTTTAAAATGGCCTGGTCCGAGTAAAGGCGGGCGACTCCTTCCAAAGAGTGCAAGATGTAGTCTTCGAATCGATTTTCTTGCTTGGCGAGTTTTGCCTCTTCGAATTCCAGGGGCTTAATTTTGTCGATCCATTCGGCTTCGGCGGTAAAGAGCTCGTTGTCTTCGGCAAGGGCGTCTTTGCGACGGCTCAATTCCAGTTGTTTTTTCAAGAAGGGCTTGTAGGACTCGATGTCGATATTCGTGCCTTGTTTGTCGCCGAATTCCTTCAGGTTCTGCAAATTGGTTGTCGTAGGGTTGTTCAAAAGGCATTCCTTTAGGACCGAAAGTTGGTCTTTGGCGGGAAGCTTCTTGAAAGATTCGCTTTTCATGCTCACATCTTTGATTTTTAACCAAAAAATGCGCAAAAGCACCAGCGTCATTACGATTGTGAAAAGGGTTGAAAGGCTCATTCTGTGCCACTATTTAGAAATTTAAGAGGGCCTGTGGAAAAATTGAACAGGAATGTTCCGCTAGGAAGCAAAAAATAAGTGTTTTAGGGCACGAAGTTCCCGCAAATGGCTTGTTTAAAGGATTTTTCACAATAAAAAAGTTAATAAATTGAAAAAAAAGGTGTATATTTAGGGGGGTATACTTTAAACCTATATTATTAGGTAAGGTGATTGGATTATTATGAAATTGAATGCTGTTAAGCGTATTGCACTTGGTGCGACTATTTTTGGACTTGTTGGGGCAGTGACCTCGCAGGCTGTGGTTGAGGATAACCAGAGAGAATTGGATATCATTATCCGCGACTTCCCTGTGACTCACCAAGACTTCGAAAACTTCCAGGAAGAAGCCCATAACAGTATTGTTAACGGCGGAAAAAAGAGTGGTGGCAGGACCATCGGCAGGTATCCGGATACTTGGCATGCCTCCTATACAAGCAATACGGAATGGGCGACTCGCCGTAGTAACGAAGATATTTTTGGTTGCGGAAATACGCAGACTCCGCAATACGGTATTGCAGTTGGCGTAGAAGGTTACCCCCATGACATAGCGAGTGCAAGCGGTGCTACCTCTACCGTTCCTGATTATATCAAAACGGTGACGGACCCGACTGGTTTCGCCTGGTATGGCGAATTTAAGGATTGTACCAAGGATGCTAAGTGGAACCCCCTTGGCCTTCAGGTGATGCGAGGTCTGGTTTCGGACTTGTGCTCCGATGCTTCTGGCTCTTGGGCTGCAAACTTGTCTGACGATAAGAAAAATTGCTCGGGTACAAAAGTTTGTAAGACCCATTCCTGGTCCCAGATCGTTTATACGACTCCGGGCATGGTGGAACAGAGGTTGATTTTCCCGCCTGATCCCAATGACTGCGATCCGAACGACCCGACCAAGTGCGCTCTTGACATATACGAGCCTGTCATTACGAAGGCAAGGTCTGCTTGCGATAACGAATATTTTGCCCAGTGGTATTCCGATGCTAAGGACGCCTTTGGTAACGAAGTCAATAAGCGTACGAATACGACTTTGATTCTGGATCAGGATCCGCAAGATGGCCGTTATTTTGAAATTGACAAGAACTGGAACAATGGTGGTTACTTCCCGTTGGATAGTATCACGGACGACGGTCAGTTCCAGTGGGTTTCTCAGAAACTGATGTTCCCGAACCAGTATGGTCCTCAGAGCCTCTCGATTTTCTGCCCGCCTTACGATTACCAGTGGGCTGATACCCAGACGGACTTTATGGGCGACAATACTGAGGCCCTTTGTAATGCTTGGAAGTCTGCCGGTGGCCCCAGAAGTCCAACCGCAGCCTCCGATGTTGCTGTGTCCTCTGGAAAGATGGGCCTTCGCCACTTGCGTAACTATGGCTTTACCATGATGGGCGTTGCCAAGTTCAAGTACAAGAAGGGTAAAGGTGAAGTCTTTAAGTTCACCGGTGACGATGACATGTGGATCTTTGTGGACGGTGTGCTGGTGGTTGACCTGGGTGGTACTCACCTTGCTGCTTCCGGTACTGCCAATATGGACTACTTGGCTGCCAATGGACATGGTTGCCATCCGGGTGATCCGATGCTTGACTCCTGCGGTTTGAAGCTCGATAACGAAGGCTGGATTGATGACTCCTGGCACTATCTGCACTTCTTCTATGCTGACCGTCAGTCCGATGGTTCTAACCTGCGTATCCGCAGCTCCCTTTCTGAACTTGCTCCGTCTCGCTACGGTCAGCCCGCTATCGGTAGCGTGCTTGCCAAGTTGGACTCCAACGGCAACCAGACGGTGACTATGTTCTTGAATACGACTCTGGACGCTACGACTATTCAAAACATTGCGACATTTGGTTCAACGCAACCTACGATTATTGTGATGCGTACGGAAACTGACCCGGCAACGGGCGCCAAGACGATCAAGACCTATGGCTACTATGTAACCAGCATTGAACAGGGCGCCAGCATGGGTTCTGCCGGTGTGCAGTATACCTTTACGGGTGTCTTGATGGATGAAAATGGTCAGCCTGCTGCGAATCCGATTATCGTGGGTGGCGACAAGATTGCATTCAACTCGCCCACAGATACGGAATTCTTGAATAGTGATGAATATAAGATCCAAAAGGCTGACTATGCTGCTCAGGGCATTGACGAAGCAACTTGGGATGCCTTGATGAGATGGAACTCTAAGATGACGTTCAAGGTGACTTCTGCTTCCGGTAAGCCCGTGGTCGGTTATCCGGATACTCCGGAAGATTGGCCGGGTGCAGAATTCAAGGCTCCGACACAGGGCTCTCCCTTCGTGATGGACTCTGCCATTGTTCGTCCGGACTTCACCAACCAGGCAACCGTGCTTACCACTATTGCCGAAAACAAGGGTGGCGAACTCCCGCTGGATTACACGGCTGACCTCTTGTTCACCTCTGTGCCGAGTGGCGTGGGTAAGAACAATAACCCGCTCGCTTTGACCAACGATGAAAAGAAGATTTTCTCGGCGACGACTTTAGATGGTTCTACCAGCGCAACGACTACCGCTTATGTGGGCGGTCAGGAATCTGCAACTTCGATGTGCTACTCGAACGGCGTTGAAAGCTGCTTCAGTGTGTCTTACCCGGTGATGGGCCCGTTCCGCATTAACGTTCGCGTGTTCGACCATCTGGGTCACTTTGTGAGCCAGTATCAGAAGAGCATGAACGAAGAAGAACTTCATAAGGCATTGGCCGGCAAGGGTGGTAACGTTGCTGGCGTCGATGAAGCTGGCTGCGATACCAAGCTGTATGGTGAAACGGGTGCAGGCTTTATCACGATCAAGATGTATCCGGTGTCCCAGAACGGTAGAACCGTTGCAACGGGTCCTTACATCTATCAGGTGACCTTTGTTCAGGAAGCCTACACGGCTTGCATTAAGGAAGGCTCTTCTGCTTGGCCGCACACGATTTACTACTCTCGTACGTCGGAAACTTACAGACGAGGCTATAAGCGCGCTAAGGTGAAGTAGTAGACGCTTTGCAAAAAATTTAAAGCCTCGGCGATGCCGGGGCTTTTTCGTATTTATTCTCGAATAGGCGATGGGTGTGCGAGGTGAAATGTTGATTAGTTAATGCGGCCGATAAGGGCGAAGGGTTCGGCGTCGGTAATGGAGACGGCGAATCGTTCGCCCGGAAGTAACGGCTTGTCGCTTGTGATGGCGACGGGGCGGTAGGCGGCGTTTCGGGCGATGTAGGTGCCCTTGCGGTAGCCGGGCTTTTCGATGACCACGGTTTCGGTTTGGCCCACCCAGCGGGCGTTATTTTCGGTTGCGATGCGTTGGAAGGCTTCGGCAAGGGCGGCAGAACGAATATGCTTGACTTCGTCGGGAACGGCGCCGGCCATGTTGTAGGCGGGCGTGTTCGGGCGTGCTACAAATCGGGTGATGTTGCAGACAGTCGGACGAGTCTTTTGCAGGACACTTAGAGTGTCTTGGAAGTCTTGTTCCGATTCTCCGGGGAAACCTACAATCATATCTGTACTCAAGGTGAATAGCGGAAAATTCTTGTTGAAGGTTTCGGCTAAATCGATGTAGTCTTGCGCGTTGTGCTTACGGTTCATTGCCTTAAGAACGGAGTCGCTGCCGCTTTGAACGGGCAGGTGAATGAACTTGTAGACGCGTTCGTCCTTAAAGCATTCCAGCAAAGGATCGATGTATTGCTGCATGTGCCGCGGGTTTCCCATGCCAAGACGCATCTTGTAGTTGCCGGGAACTTCTGCTAGAATTTGCTGCACCAGTTCGGCAAGGTTGGTTCCGGTGTCGAAGCCGTAACAGCCACAGTCTTGACCGGTCAGCTGAATTTCGATGCAGCCGTCGCTTACAAGGCTTTTTACTTGTTGCACGATGTCTGCGGCGGGGTAGCTGTGCAAACGGCCCTTGACGAGCCTTGTAGAGCAATAGGCGCACGCGTCGAGACAACCTTCTTCGATGTTGACTATCCCCACCAGCGACGACTCCCGCAACGTGTCCCGCCCAACGTCACCCTGAACGTCATCCTGAACTTGGTTCAGGATCAGCTTTTCCTTCTTAAGCTCGTTTAGTGATGTGAATACAACCTTCTCCGTTATCTTCGCGACTTCTTCTCTAAAGTCCTTCGGTGCGCACCCTGTAATGAACAACTTTGCTTCGGGAACATAGCTTAAGGCTTCACGCAGCAGCTTGAGCGCTCCTGCGTTCCCTTTGACAGTACAAACGTTTAGTACGAAGGCATCGGGCATTTCCGCTTCATTGCCGCTTGCAGTTTCTTTGGGCATTCCAAAGACGACACGGTAATCGTCTGCGAATATTCGGGCGATTTTTTCACCATCGCCAAAGTTGGCTGCGCAACCTTGGCTAATGACGGCAAGTAACGGCTTTGCGACGTTCATTAAATGGACCTCGCGTTTACCGTTCGAATTTTTCCAGAGTGATTCCCTGGTAGTAATGACTCAAAATTTCTTGGTAGCTCTGGCCGGCCTGGGCACGAGCCCGCACTCCCATTTGGCACATGCCCACGCCATGTCCGAATCCTGTACCGGTAAGGACCCATTCCTTGCCTTCTTTTTTGATGGTAAAGAAAGAGGAGGGTAGGATGGTGCCGGCTTTTTTGAACAGCCAGCGGGTGCGATCGGTCAATACGTCGAAATAGCCTTTGTCGGTTTCGACGCGGAGTGTCATGATGCGGCCGCTTTTCAGCTTGTCCTTGATTTTGATGGATTTGACTTTCTTGAAGTCTTTTCCGGTTGCGGTGCTAAAAGTCGCTTTCGCTTCAACGGCGTTCGCCTTGAAAAGCTTGACGATTTCTTTGTTTGCAAAACGGCGTTCCCATTTGATATAGCTGGATTCATCGCACCAAGGCTTGCCATTGGGGCGCTTGTCCGGTTTGCTTTGCAGGTAGGGAACATCAGGGCGGTTCCAAGTGGCAAGCGTTTCTGTAACGCCGCCACAAGTGGAATGGTAGTAGGCGATAATGAATTCGCCGTCATAAGTCATGACCACGCCTGCAGTCGCCTTGACTGCCGCATCGGTCAAGGGAGTTGCCGATTCTAGGCCCTTGTAAACCTGGTCCTTGGTGTCTGCGAAAACGTCAAAGCCCATGGATTCGCGGCTGTTGAAATGCTTGTAGGCGTAGGTGCGAGCAGCCACGGCTTGGGCCTTCAGGGCTTCTATGCGGCTGGAATCCAACTTTCCGATTTCGTAGGGAATGACGCCTCGCAAGTAGTCTTCTACATCCACCGAATTGATAGCATCGAGCTTGCCGTTGGTGGTGCGGAACATGATGCTTCCGGGGTAGCAGGCCTTGCCGAGACTCTTCTTGTCTGCAGCGACTGCAAGGCATCCGCCATCTTCGCTGTTGAATTCGTGAGCGATGTCTTCAGTAGAATTTCCGTCGGCTTCGAATCGCACCATTTTGCCGTGCGGAGTGACGTGTACCGTTTCGCCTTGGTACTTGAGGTAGAGCTCTTTTACGCCGGTGTAAATTCCTACGCGAAGCGGACGGTCCAAATCTTCAGGAATCTGATGCGCCTTAAACGCCGCCGGCTTATCCCCGTCATCCTGACCTTGCCCCCTTACGTCATCCTGAACTTGTTTCAGAATCGGCTTTTTCCCTTGAACAGCCTTTTCTTTCTGAGCCGGCTTCTTCTCTTCAGGGATCGGCGGCAAGTAGCTTTCGGCAATGTCTTTTGCAGACTTGTTTTTGACGGGGAGAGGCTTTGCAGGAGCTTCGCTTGTTGTCTCGGTAGTCGTCGCCTCAATCGGGGCGAAATTGACGGGAACATCAGTAATGTCTTCGGCGTTGGCTGGCACTTCCGCTTTTTGCACATCATCGGGTAAATCGAAATCGTCGTCTGCAAATGCAGACGAGATCCCGAGTGTAAAAGCAAAAATCAGTGGAAGCTTAAAAGACATTACTTGAGTAATGATTGTTAGTGCTTCTTCAGTTTTGCTTGAGTTTCCTTAGCCATTTTCTTCAGCTTGGACTGATTCATGGTACGGTCTGCCGTCGAAATCTTGTCGACAAACAGGTCACCGTTCAGATGGTCCGTTTCATGCTGAATGCAACGCCCAAAGAGCCCGTCGCAATTATGAATTTCTTGGGGTTCGCCATTGATATCAAAGAAACGGACGCACACCTTGTCGGGGCGAATCACGTTGCAGAAGATATCGGGCACCGAAAGGCAGCCTTCGTCGTAGGGAACCGGCTTTGCATCGGGTTCAGCTTCCCATTCGGGGTTGAACATGATGTAGGGACGCGGATCTTCTTCGCCAGGAATGGCCGTGTCGATTACCACAAGGCGGATGTTCTTGCCGATCTGCGGAGCGGCAAGGCCACAGCCCGGAGCATCGTACATGGTTTCGAGCATGTCCTTTGCAAGCTGTCGCAATTCGGGAGTGATTTCGGTGATGGGCTCGCATTTTTTGCGGAGCACCGGGTCACCGTATGTCTTGATTTCCAGAAGTGCCATCGGCTAATCCTTACTTCTTTTCTTCGGTCTTTGCCGGAGCTGCAGTTTCAGCGTTCAGTACGCGGAGAATGGCGGACTTTTCAAAATCGATAATGGTAGTAGAACCGGTGCGCACAGAAACGGTGGTGCTGGTTTCGTCGATGTTGGTGACAGTACCGATGATACCGGCGGTGGTAATCACCTTGTCGCCCTTCTTGAGGGCCTTGCGCATTTCTTCCATCTTCTTCATTTCCTTATTCTTCGGACGAATGAAGAACAGCCACATCACCACGAACAAGAGAATGAGCGGCAAAAAGCTGCCAATGGCGCTCGGTTGCTGTTCGGGAGCGGCTTCTTCGGCGAAGGCGGCAATGGAGGAAAGGGTCACGAGAAGTGCAGAAAGTTTCATAATTTTACCTGCTAGGGGTTAATTGATTTTACGGGTCTAAAGATAGAAAATTTTAGACCAGCTTCTTGTCGAGTAACGGGTAAATGCGGTTCAGTTCCATCAAATCGAGGATGGTGTCGAAATCGCCAGAGAAAGACGGTATGGCTTCGATTTCGGGAAGGACGCTTCCGTCTCCAAGGGAAATGGCTGAACTCAGTAGCTTGCGTTCCAAAAGCGGGAACAGGGTGCGAGTGGTGAGCGTGGCGCCGAACATAGCTCGCTTGGCGACCTTCAACAATGCTTCCGTCTTGACGGTGAACGTCCCGTTATTGAGAGGTTCCTTGCTCTGCTGCACGGTCTTGATGACGGCGTTTAAAACCATCTGCTCGGTCATCGAAAGAATCTGCGGAGGCGTTTTCTTGTAGCGTGCGCGGTAGAGAATGGAATCGTACAGGAGATGAACTACGTTCGTATTCTTGACGTGAACCTGTGTGCCTTGAATCTTCAGAATTTCGAGGTCTTCAAGAATCTGCAAAAGATCGTTGACGCAATCTTTTGAAATGTTGAAAAGGTTATGAACGCTTTCAACGATGTCTGCAATAGAGTTGTCCGCTTCCAGAACGTAAAGCAGGCTGGGGAGCGCTTTGATCTTGTCGCTCTTGCGCTTGTTTTCGCCTGCAATCTGGAGCCTGCCCGTGAGGAACGTGATGATGGATTTGAACCAGGCGGGTTCCTGCTCCAACGATTCGTCCAAGGCGTCGGGCGTGATTTCGATCAGCTCGCAGTCTTCGGTGGCGGTAATCGTTTCAGTGTAGGGTTCTTTCTTAAGGAACGCCAATTCGCCGATCAAGGCGCCCGGGCCATAGGTGTTGATGGCGGTGCCGAGAGAACTCTTGCCTTGCAGTTCGCCGTCGCGAACCACGTAAAGGTTTTCGCCGGGATCCCCTTCGCGAAATAAAATCTGTCCTTCTTCAAGCGTCATAGCACCCCTCGAATGTTGGTCTCGTAGCGTAACGCCTTCAAGAAATATTGGACTTTGGTAATGTGAATTTTGAACCGGTCGCAATCGGGATCGTTCGGGTCCGCTTTCACGAACCACTGGATTTGCAACAAATTAATCCATTGCGAAACGTCTGCGTCGGGGAATTTTTCGTGGATGAAAGCAATCCAGTCGGGACCAGTCTTTTCGGGAGCGCCTTCCATGGTAGACAAAAAGACAAGAATCTTTTTCTGGACAAAGCTCAACTTGTAAGGAGCGAAGCCCGATTCGGTTTCTTGAGCCCGGATGTAGTCTGTAAAGATATGCAGCAGTTCCGGATCGATAATTCGGCAGAACACGCGCCCGTTCTTTTGCGAAAGCTTGATCAAGTGCCTACGTAAAAGCGACTTGAAATCTTCTTGTGCGGCCGTGGTCGAAATCTTGGTCAAGAAAGAGAATTCGCGAAGCAGTTCGGCCAGGTTGAAGTCAATATCGCTGGGCTTGTGGCTCAAGTATTCGGCGAGGCTCTTGAGGGTGTTCCTGACGCGGGTCTCTACTGCGGCGCGCTTTAGCAGGTGGGTCTTTGCCGAAAGATTTCGGATCAAAGCCAAAAGCCAGAGGGGGAGCCGCTTGAGTTCCGATTCCATGCATTCTTCGGTTACCACTGTGATCTTGGAATCCTTGCCTGCCGAAAGTTCGTACTTGAAGGGTTCACGTTCCAGTAGGGCGGCTACACCGACCAGGTCACCCGGTCGCATGGTAAAGACGACGGAATAGGGAGGCGTCGTTTCGCGGGCGACAAGTTCGCCTTCTTCGAGTATGATAATGCTTCGATTTTCGCTCTTGGGCGAATAAACAACAAAACCCGCCTTTACGCTTTGATGCGTAGGCGGGATTAATTGTTGACGCGAGGTCATATTCCTCGAGTGTAAAGCTGATTAAGCCTGACGTTCGTCGATACGTGCAGCCTTACCGCGGAGGTCGCGCATGTAGTAAATGCGAGACTGGCGAACCTTACCGGCGCGGTCGAGTACGATGGAGTCGATGCGGGGGGAGTGGAGCGGGAAAATACGTTCCACGGCCACGCTGCCGGACATCTTGCGAACGGTAAGAGTTGCAGAAATACCGGAGTTCTTCTTCTGGATCACGACGCCCTTGAACGGCTGGATACGTTCCTTGGTGCCTTCGATCACCTTCACGTTCACGGTGACGGTATCGCCAGCGCGGAGTTCAGGAAGGTCGGTCTTCAAGTTTTCGTTATGGATTGCTTCAATGTTCAGGGACATTTGTGTACCTCGTTTTTATTTGATGCCAAATTTAGTATCTTCTTCAAGATTTTTAAAGATGTCTGGGCGTCTTTCCTGCGTTCTTTTTAACGATTCTTGGCGCCTCCAGGCTTTAATGTTCGCGTGATGACCCGATAAGAGCACTTCGGGCACCTTTTTTCCTTCAAAAACTTCGGGTCGAGTGTAGACCGGCCATCCCAGTACGCCCTGGGCGAACGAGTCCGTTTCACCGGATTCCTTGTTGCCGAGAGCCCCGTCCAGGAGTCTCACGACGGCGTCGGTCACGAGCATCGCGGGCAGTTCGCCCCCGCTCACGACAAAATCACCGATAGAAATCTCCAAGTCGACCTCGGACTGGCGGATGCGGTCGTCGATTCCCTTGTAGTGCCCGCAGACCAGCACCAGGTGGCTTTCTTTGGAAAGCTCCTTTGCTAGTTTGTGTGTAAACGGCACTCCGTCGGCAGTAAGGTAAATGACCTTGCCGCCGTCTTCCTTGACTCCCGTGCTGCGGATAGCGTTGGCGAGCGGTTCCGGTCGTAGGACCATTCCCGGTTCGCCGCCATAGGGCACGTCGTCTACCTGGCCGTAGTCGTTGATGGCAAAGTCGCGCAGGTAGATGGTATTGAACTCCATCAGGCCTTTGCTCTGGGCGCGACCCATGATTGATTGCTTCATGGGAGTGAACATCTCGGGAAAGATGGTGATGCAGTCGATCTTCACCTTTCCTCCGGGCACAGGCTCTTGAGGTAGTCTGCGCTGAACTTGATGCTCTTGCCTTCTTCGTCTATGTCCAAGACACAGTCGTCTATCCAGGGAGCGAGGATTGTTTTTGCGGAAAATTCGCTCTGGAATGGGGCGTCGAACTTGACGTGAAACGCGTTCACGGTAGGCAGTTCCTGGACTTCAAGAACTTCGCCAATGTCGCGGCCATCTTCCAGTTTTACGCGGAAACCTTCCAAATCGTCTAGGTAATATTCACCTTCGGGGGCGGGGAGCCTCTCCGATTCGGGAATCATTACGTCTGCATTCACGAAATGTACCAGGGATTCCGGCGTGTCGTACCCCTTGAACTTTAATAACCACAGATTGTTTGCAAGCCTGGAATCTTCCAGAGTCAATTGTACCGTCTCACCATTGGTCTTCTTTAGCATCACATCCTTAAGCATCTCATGACGGTTGATGTCATGAGTGAACGGCATCGCCTTGATGTAGCCCTTGACGCCATGTGTGCGCATGAGCTGGCATACGGTGATGTATTCTTCGGATTCAGACATGAAAGACTTAGTGGGGTTTTGAATCAGCGGAAGGTGATTACTTGGGTTCAAGCGGTTTTTGCTAGATAAAAAAGCCCCGTGCTTTTAGGCACGAGGTTTCTTTTCAAGCGAAAATTATGCTTCGGCAGCGGGTGCTTCTGCAGGAGCTTCTGCGGCGGCAGCGGCTTCAGCAGCGGCGGCTTCCTTAGCGGCCTTTTCAGCTTCGATCTTGGCGAGAGCCTTAGGACCGAGCTTGGCCTTCTTGGCCTTTTCAGCACGCGGAGTAGCGGTCTTGCCTTCGATAGAACGGCCAGCGCGGATTTCGTGGAAGAGATCCATGATGCCGACCTTCTTGAGGAGGCTGCGGACGGTGTCAGACGGCTGAGCGCCAATCTGGAGCCACTTCAGAACCTTTTCCTGATCGAACTTGATGTCCGGGGTCTTCTGGTTCGGGTTGTAGAAACCGACCTGTTCGATAAAGCTATCGTCGCGGGCCTTGCGGGAGTCGATGACCACAGCGCGGTAGATGGGGTTGTGACGCTTGCCGAAACGAGCGAGACGGATAACGGTTGCCATTTTAACCTCTTTATGTTTATTTTCCCGTTTTTCAGGGAAAATGGGGTTTGTTTTATTGTTTTGGGCCAAAGATAGAAAAAAAAATCTTGTGTGTAAAGGACGGAATGTAAAATTTTTCCGTTCTTTACATATAAATTAACTGTATTTTGAGGCGGTAAATTCGCAAAAATGCTGTTTTTGAGCTAAATTCGCCATTTTTAGACAATAAAAGCAAAATCCCCGCCCAACGGGCAGGGGTGCGCTTGAAAGTCCTAATTGAGGATTAAACTACTCTTTATCCTTGTTTTCGCTATCGCCAGCGTGGCAAGGGCAGTGGTAGCAGTCGCCCGTTTCGGCGTAGTCCTTACCGCTCCAGCAGTAGGTGCAGAGCTGTTCGGCAGGGAGGCCGATAGCGTGAATCAGGTCGTCGATGCGCTGGAACGCAAGCGTCGTCAGGTTCAGCTTCTGGCGGATGTATTCCACCATGCCCTTGTAGGCTTCGCCATCCGGATCGGTGTACTTGTCCAAATCGGGATTCTCGCCTTCCTGGTCGCGGATGTAACGACGGGTAATCAGGTCGTATTCGTTCTTGGAACGGGAGAAGTTGATGAACTTACAGGGGTAAACGAGCGGCGGGCATGCGATACGCATGTGGGTTTCTTTACAGCCCAGGGAGTAGAGCTTCTGAGCCTGCTTACCGAGCTGGGTGCCGCGCACGATGGAGTCGTCGCAGAACACCAGACGGCGATCCTTGATGAGTCCCGGAATCGGAATCAGCTTCATGGATGCCACGCGTTCGCGTTGCTTCTGGTCTTGCGGCATAAAGGAACGGGCCCAAGTCGGAGTGTACTTCACGAACGGGCGGGCGAACTTGATGCCTGCTTCGTGTGCGTAACCGAGGGCGTGAGACGTACCGGAGTCGGGAATACCGCAAGCGGCGTCAGCTTCGGTGGGAGTACGCTTTGCAAGTGCGGAACCGCAGCGGTAGCGGGTCATTTCCACATTGCGGCCTTCGTAAGTGGATGCCGGATAACCGTAGTAAACCCAGAGGAAGGAGCAGATTGCCATCTTCTTGCCCGGAGCGACGAGCGTCTTGTCGCCATCCGGTGTGAGTTCGGCGATTTCGCCCGGACCCATGTCGCGGACATATTCAAAGCCGAGGTTGTGGAGGGCGCAGCTTTCTTGCAGGGCGATCATGGCGCCGTCCTTCTTGCCGAGCACGATCGGCGTACGGCCCCACTTGTCGCGGCTGGCGTAGAACTTGCCGGTTTCGTCCATCAAGAGAACGGAGCAGCTGCCCTTGATTTTCTCTTGTACGTACTTGAGACCTTCGACGATGGAATCCTGCGTGGCGATCAGGGCGGAGACCACTTCGGTCGGTCCGACCATTCCGCTGGTCGTGGAGTACTGGAGCTGCATGCAGTTGTTCTTGAACAACTCGTTCTTGATTTCTTCGATATTCGTAATCAAGCCGACAGTCACGATGGCGAACGTGCCGAGCTTGGAGGTCATGACGAGCGGCTGCGGGTCCGTATCCGAGATAACACCGATACCGACATTGCCTGCGAACGAAGGCAGGTCGTGTTCAAACTTGCTGCGGAACGGGGTGTTCTGGATATTGTGGATTGAACGATGGAAGTGTCCGTTAGCCTTGAGAACAGCCAAACCGCCACGGTGGGTTCCCAGGTGAGAATGGTAGTCGGTTCCGAAGAAGAGATCGCTCACGCAATCTTCTTTAGAAACAACACCGCAAAAGCCGCCCATATGTACTCCTTGAGTGATTGGGGAAAATTTGCACTCAAAGGTAGAAATTTTGCGAGATATGGTGGAATAAAATTCCTTATTATTGCTTTCCAAGAAAATTACAATCAAGATATAAATGGGGTTTAGGGCGCTTAAAGCGCAATTCGAAGTGAACGCATGTGCATTCTCTTGTCGGAAGGCGGCCTTATCTAGATTTTTTTGTAGGAAAATTCTATTTGCAATGCCCTTTTGTTAAAATAATGTTATTTTAAAGGTATCTTGATTTTGCTTTGGACCTGTTTATGAATTCGCTTTTGTCCATTGATGATGTGTCGCTTGCTCTATCGCTCGATTACGAGTGCGTGTTTTTTGTCGATATAGAAAGCGATAACTACGCCATGTTTGCGTTCAGCGGGAACCATAAAAATCTGGAATTGAGTGAAACCAGCAATTTTTGGGCGGATTGCCGGGTAAACCTCGAGATGATTGTTTATGAAGGCGACAGGGAATGGTTTGGTCAAAACATTGCCAACAAGGATTCGCTGATTGCCTCGGTACAAGACGGTAAAGCTTTTAGAGGAAAGTACCGTATTATGGCAGGGGATAAACCTGTCTGGTATTCCATGAAGGTGGTTCTTGGGCGTGCGGAACAACGCAATTACCTGATTATCGGTGTGACCAATATCGATACCCAGGAACGTGAGCGCTTGGCTCTTGAACAAAAAGCGACCAAGAGCGAACTTTATGGCCAAATCGTGATGGCCCTTGCCGAACGCTACGATGCCCTTTATATGGTCGACTTGGATACGAACCATTATGCGCTGTACAAGAGTGAACGGGTGTTCTGCGAATTGAGCGTGGCACTCGAAGGCGAAGATTTCTTTAACCAGCTGAAAAAGGATGCTTTAAACGTCGTTTACAAAGAAGATATTCCCTTGATTGTGGATGCTTTGGATAGGCGTACGCTTTTAAAGGGACTTGATGATAATGGAGTGTTTTCGTTGACGTACCGCCTGAACACTCCGAAGGGTCCTTTGTATGTAAACATGGTGGCGGTTTATGCCGATAAAAAGCATATTGTTATCAGCGTGACCAATGTGGATGCTCAGGTTCGCCGCGAACAAAAAATCAGGGAAGAGGTGAGCGCTGCTTACGAAAAGGCTCGTCGCGACGATTTGACCGGGATTAAGAATAAGACCACATATGGTGAATTTGAAGCCAAACTGAACCAGCAAATCCAGTCGGGCGAAAACGTGAAATTCGCAATCGCCTTGTGCGATGTAAACGGTTTAAAGACGGTGAACGATACGCTGGGGCACATTGCCGGTGACGAATATATTCGCTCGGCCAGTAGGCTTGTGTGCCAGACTTTTGCCCATAGCCCGGTGTTCCGTATTGGTGGCGATGAATTTGTTGCGATTCTGCGTGGTTCCGATTTCGAAAACCGTGAAAAGCTGGAAAAGGAATTTACTGAAGCGATTGAGAAAAACGTTGACAAACATAAGGTTGTGGTTGCTTGTGGAATTTCTGTATTTGACAAGGAACATGACAAGGATGTTTCGTCTGTCTTTGAACGAGCCGATGCGCTCATGTATAAAAACAAAGTGCGCATGAAGAATGGGCATGATGAAATTATCGGAACGATTATTCAATCGATTGGAGCCAAATTAACTAATTAGAGCCTAGCCGTGCTCTTCATGGTAGATTGCAACGTCATAGCATTACCCGCAATGACGTTCTTTTTTTTATTTTTGTGCAGATAATTTTTATGATTTTCTAGATGGACAAAAAAGATGTTTAAAGTAGGGTTTGATAACGACGCGTACCTGAGGACGCAGTCCGAAAAGATTGCCGAGCGCATTGCGAAGTTCGGCGGAAAACTTTATCTGGAATTTGGCGGAAAACTGTTCGATGACCATCACGCATCCCGCGTGTTGCCTGGCTTTGCGCCCGACAGTAAAATCCGCATGCTCGAAAAGCTCAAGGACAAGGCCGAAGTCATTATCGCCATTAACGCCGGCGATATCGAAAAAAACAAGGTCCGTGGCGACTTGGGCATTACCTACGATCAAGATGTCTTGCGCCTGATTGATGCCTTCCGTGGCTATGGCCTGTACGTGAGCTCCGTGGTGCTGACCCGCTGGCAGGAACAGCCGAGCGCTATTGCTTACCAGAAAAAGCTCGAAGATCTTGGCCTCAAGGTTTATCGTCATTACCCGATTGCGGGTTACCCGAGCAACATTCCGCTGGTAGTGAGCGACGACGGTTACGGCAAGAATGAATTTGTTGAAACCTCTCGCGAACTTGTGGTGGTGACGGCACCGGGTCCCGGAAGTGGAAAGATGGCTGTGTGCCTTTCGCAGATTTACCACGAAAACAAGCGTGGCGTGAAGGCTGGCTACGCCAAGTTCGAAACCTTCCCGATTTGGAACATTCCGCTCAAGCACCCGGTGAACCTCGCATACGAAGCCGCCACCGCCGACTTGAACGATGTGAACATGATTGACCCGTTCCACTTGGAAGCATACGGACAGACGACTATCAATTACAACCGCGACGTGGAAATCTTCCCGGTGCTGAACGCCCTGTTTACACGTATTCTCGGTGAATCTCCGTACAAGAGTCCGACCGATATGGGCGTGAACATGGCCGGCAACTGCATTGTTGATGACGATGCTGTTTGCGAAGCCGCTCGCCAGGAAATCATCCGTCGCTACTACAACACGCTTTGCGACGTGCGTAAGGGCAACGCCGACAAGGATCAAGTTTACAAGCAGGAACTGATTATGGAACAGGCCCAGATCAGCACTGCAAACCGCCCCGTGATTGCGGCTGCCGTCAAGAAGGCCGAAGAATCCGAAGGCCCGGCTGTAGCAATTCAGTTGAACGATGGCGCTATTATTACGGGTAAGACTTCTTCGCTGCTCGGCGCCTCTTCTGCAATGTTGCTGGATTCACTCAAGCATTTGGCCGGTATCCCTGACGAAGTGCGCCTGCTTTCGCCGATGGTGATTGAACCGATTCAGAACTTGAAGACCAAACAGCTCGGCCACAAGAACCCGCGTTTGCACATGGACGAAGTCCTGGTGGCTCTCTCTGTTTGCGCCCTCACGGATTATAACGCGAAAATTGCCATGGAAAAGCTCCCGGAACTTCGCCACTGCGAAGTGCACTCCAGCGTGATTCTTTCTCAAGTTGACGTGGGCGTGTTCCGCCGCTTGGGCGTAAATCTCACCACGGAACCTACTTATCAAACGAGTAAGTTGTACCACGGATAAAAAAATCGTATAAACTTCGTCTAGCTTCGTTCTCGCCCCTCTCGTCGTACTAATTGTACGCCTTCGGGGGCTGTGGCCTCGCTATACTCGCTTATCCGATTTTTTATTGATTTAGTAAAAAAGTTATGAAAAATAAAAGTCGCGACACCGTCGCGACTTTTTAGCTTGTATGCAATTACTTTGTTTGCTAGGAAGAATTACTTCTTCTTAGAAGCCTTCTTGCCACCCTTCGGAGGATGGACTGCAATCTTCTTAACGCTCTTGTCTTCAGCCTTGGCGAGTTCTGCTTCTTCAGCTTCGAACATAGCCTGAGCCTGCTTCAGAGTGTCGGTCGGATTGATTTCAATTGCTTCGGAAGCTTCGTCCACCAGTTCGGCGAAGTCATCGTACCAGTCAGCGAAGATTTCGACTTCCAGGTGGTCAACGCCCGGAACCGTGAGGCGTGCGCCGCAGGCTTCGCCGATGCGGTCGAGGTACTTAGCCATTTCCGGCTTCAGGAGAGTGAGGTCGAGACCATCGAGATCTTCGGGTTCGAACCAGACGCCATCCACATCGGAATCGTCGTCCTTGGCGTTCTTCTTGGACTTCTTGCTTTCGCACTTGCCGCACTTGCACTGACCGTCGCAGCAGTTTTCGTTACCGTACAGGGCCATGTATTCTTCATCGTCCATGCCGCTGTCGTAGTAGAATTCGTCTTCTTCGAGGTAGAGGGTTTCGACAAAGATTCCCTTGGCGCCGAGAGTCTTAGCGGCGGCAATGAATTCCTTGAGGTCGCCACCAAAGTAGCGGGTCGTTTCCATGTCTTCGTTCAGAGTCTGAACGGGAATGGGGGAGAGCTTCTGCTTCTTGAGGTAGTCGCAGATTTCGTCACTGATGGATTTCTGAATCTTAGCCATGTGAATCTCCTAGGATAAATTTAAACGTGGTACTTCTTGAGGCTCTGAGCCTTTTCTTCGATGAGCTTCATGATGCGGGCCACAGCTTCGTCACCGCGGGCAGTATCCTTGACGCTGGTCATCGGCTGGAAAAGCGGGCTGTTGAACATGGTTCCCAGAGGAATCGGGTTCTTGCGGCAGAAGGTTGCTTCCACATAGTCGCGGGCGGCGTCCTGCAGGTCGTCGCACTTCTGGAATTCGCCAGCCTGGAAAGCCTTGTAGAGGTCTACGAAAATCTTGGCTGCTTCGGGGATGTTTGCCGTTGCGCTCACGAGGCCCGTGCCGCCCATTTCGAGCATGTCGATGAAGAATCCGTCTTCGCCGCTGAGCACGGCAAAGTCGTTGTTCTTTGTTTCGTTAATGACGCGCTTCGTGTCTTCGTGGAACTTTTCGCCAATACGGAAATCGACCGCCTGCTTGAGTCCGATGATGTTCTTGTCTTCGGACAGGGCAATCAGAGTGTCGGGATGCACGTAGCTGGCGGTGCGGCCCGGAACGTTATAGATGATGATCTTGGCGCCGGTTTCGGAGCTCAAGGTCTTGAAATGCTTTTCGATGCCTTCCTGCGAGGGGTTGTTGTAGTAACCGGTCACGCAGAGAACGGGGACTTCCGCAATCTTCAGGACTTCTTCGATCATCTCGACGGATTCGCGGGTGCAGTTGGAGCCTGCGCCGGCAATCACGGGCACGCGGCCGTTTACGTAGTCGAGCGTGAACTTGATGATATCGAGGTGCTGCTTGTGGGTGACGGTTGCACTCTGACCCGTAGTACCAACGGGGAGAATACCAGAAACACCAGAGGCAATAAGGTCGTCAATCATCATTTCCATCTTCTTGTAGTCGATGGAGTTGCGAAGGTTCTTGGGATCGTCGTTCTTGAGCGGGGTGAACAACGCGGGGAAAACACCAGTAAGTTGAGAAGCTTTAGTAATCTGCATAGTGGCCAAAATATAGCATTAGACGAGAGGCGAGAGACGAATGACGGAAGAAAAAGGAGTTGTCGAGGCGACAAATTGGCTGAAATAATCAAGTCGTTAAGCTTTACATACAAATTATATTTTGAAACGGAATGTAGTACTTGCTTGTTTGAATGTGGTTGCACAATAAATGTAAAATGTTGAAGCACAATAGAATGCGAACTTAGCTCAAGGTTGCTTGGACGGTCCTAATAACGTTTTAATGTGCTACAAATAAGCAGAAAAGCTCCTGCGAAAACACTTTTTTTTCTAAATTTTCCCCGTAAAATTTCAAATACAGGAACCCTTATGGAAAACATTACGCAGATTTGGAAAAAGATTCAGTCCCCCGAATTCAACCCGGCTACCGATATGAACCTGGTTGAAACTGTCAAGCAGGTCGCCCTGACTTCTCAAGAGCCCGCCAAGGTGAGCTTTGGTACGTCTGGCTGGCGCGGCGAAATCGGTTCTGAATTTACGCTCCGCAACTTGCAGGTGGTGGGTGCCGCTATCGTGCGCCTCTATAAGGAAGCTACTCCGGAACTTTTCGAAGCTCTCGGCGTGAAGGACTTTGCCGAACTCCAGAAGCGCGGCGTGGTCGTGGGTCACGACAACCGCTTGCTCGGTCACGAATTCTGCGAAGCTGTGGCTGACCAGTTCGCCAAGGCCGGCGTGAAGGTCTACTACGGTGGCGAAATGCCGACTCCGGAATTCAGCGCCTGCATCGAAATGCTCGGTGCCGCCTGCTCTATCAACATGACTCCGAGCCACAACCCGAGCCACTACAACGGTATCAAGTTCAATCCGGCCGACGGCGGTCCTGCAGGTCCGGAAATCACGAACGTCATCACCAAGCTCAGCAACGAAATGATGGCCACCTGGAAGTTTGAACCGGTGGGCAAGGTTGACTGGGAATTGATCGACTCCCTCAAGATTTACAAGGAATTCCTCGTGAAGCAGGGAACCATCAAGTTCGACCGCATCAAGGAATTCATCAAGAAGGGCCGCCTGACCCTCGTGTGCGACCACGTGCACGGTTCTACCCGTCGCCGTCCGGCTGCGCTGCTCGACAATCCGGAATGCCTCATCACGCTCCGTAACGAAGACGACTCCCTGTTCGGTGGCATCGCTCCGGAACCGTCCAGCAAGAACCTCGAAAAGGTCCGCAAGGTCCTCGACGAAAGCAAGTCCTGGTTCCGCCTGGGCGCAATCTTTGACCCGGATGGTGACCGTATCCGTTTCTACGACGGCACTCGCGAAATCGATATGAACCAGTTCGGTGCTATCGCTTTCCACTACATGGCTACCTGGCGCAAGGAACAGGGCTGCGTGGCTAAGTCCGTTGCTACTTCTAACTTTGTGAACATCATTGCCGAAAAGCTCGGCGTGCCTGTGATGGAAACTCCGGTGGGCTTCAAGAACTTCCGCCCCTGGCTCTCCCGCAACGCCAAGCAGAAGGCTCTCGTGGCTTTCGAAGAATCCGATGGTATCTCCGGCCTGAACAACACGCTGGAAAAGGATGCCCAGTTCGGTCTCCTCATCGCTCTTGAAATCATGGCTGTCACCGGCAAGAACCTCGGTGAATACCTGGATGCCCTGTACGAAGAATACGGCCGCTTCTACCCGACCCGTTCTGGTTTCGAAGTGGACAAGTCCCTCGTTGGTGCTCCGCTCAAGGCCAAGGTTGACGCTATCGCCACGATTGCCCAGCCGGGTGCTAAGGTCATGGTCGGTAACAACGAAAAGACCGTGAAGCAGCTCCTCACGCTCGACGGCGTGAAGGTGATCTTCGACGATGACTCCTGGATGCTGGTGCGTCCGTCCGGTACCGAACCGAAGGTTCGTATCTATACGGAATGCCGCAACCCGGATGAAAAGGACCCGATGTTCGAGGCTGCCAAGGCTCTGTTCTTTAAGAATTAATAAGCTTTTCAAAGGGAGGATCCTATGAAAAAACTTATAGTGTTGCTTTGTTTGGTTTTTGTCGCGGTTTGTTCGGCGCAAACGCTGAAGCCTGAGTTCCAGGCTTTTTCGGGTGCCCTGCTCAAGCTGAAAAAGGCCGATAAGGGCTATCATAAGTTCCGCTTGACGGTGGATGTCGCTCCGTGGGCTTTCCAGGCTGACGGTGAAGTGCAGGCCCCGGGCGGTGACGGTGATGCTTTGATTACTGGCCTTTTCGATGGCGATGTCTATGCTGTGCTTGCCTATGTTCCTTCGACGGCCGTTGGCTCTGACAACAAGGAATACCAGGTGGGTTTCTTCGACATGATGCTTTACTTCGAAGACGAACCGACCAAGATCCGTAACTTGCGTTTCAAGCTGTTGCCGCCGGCAAACGACGAATGGGCCATGGGTATTCTGAAGGATGCCTTGGAATCCGGTTCCCTGGTGGGTAACGTCTGGGGCGGTAAGTACGACAAGGACATTACTAAGGCTTCTGCCGATCCGATGGACAAGGCGAAACTCCGTGCTATGCAGAAGAAGAGTGCCAATCATTCGGATGACGAATCGACGATTACGACTCGCAAGCGCCGCGTAGAGGCTGACGAAGAAGTCGCCCCGAAAAAGAAGAAGGCCAAGCCGGTTGAAGACGATGCTGCGATGAACAAGCGCAAGCGTCGCGTCGAAGCTGAACCCGAGGCTGCTCCGGTCGCTAAGAAGAAAAAGAAAAAAAGGGCTGGTGATGAATGCGATGACCCGAGTCTTTCGGTCAAGGAAAAGCGTCGCTGCCAGCTGAAGCACAAGTAATTTTAAACTAATCCAACTAGAGGTAATCTATGTCAGGTCACTCCAAATGGGCCACCACCAAACGTAAGAAAGCCAAGACTGACGTTGCTCGCGCCAAGGCTTGGAACAAGCTGATCAAGGAAATCTCCATTGCTGCTAAGCTCGGCGGCGGAAACCCCGACGCAAACCCCCGTCTGCGTGCGGCAATCCTCAAGTCCAAGAGCCAGAGCTTGCCGACTAAGAATATCGAAAGCGCTATCGCCAAGGGTACGGGAGCCAACTCCGGTACCGAAATGACGGAACCGCTGTACGAAGGCCGCGGCCCGGCCGGCATTGCCATCATGGTGCAGTGCCTGACCGACAACAAGGTCCGTACCGTTGCTGAAATCCGCAACATCTTCAACAAGAACAACGGTGCCATGGGCGAATCCGGTTCCGTTTCTTGGGCATTCACCTACAAGGGTGTGATTATCGTTGATGCTGAAAAGTATCCGGAAGACCAGGTCATGGACCTCGTTCTCGAAGCCGGTGCCGAAGACATGTCCACCGAAGACGGCGTGCATGAAATCTCCACCTCTCCGGAAGCCTTTGACGCTGTTTCCAAGGCTCTCGAAGCTGCCGGTATCGAAATGATGAGCGCTGAAATCACCTACGTCGCTAACGACCCGGTGAAGCTCGGTCACGACGACGCCCAGAAGCTCCTGAAGCTCATCGATAAGTTCGAAGATCACGACGACGTCCAGGACGTTTATCACAACGCCGAAATCGACGAAGCCGATATGGACGCTGAATAAGGTCTCAATCTTCTTATTTAAAGATATCATTGTTCTCCCGCTTAAACGCGGGAGACTTTTTTTTGCTAAATTTGGCGCCTATGAATCCGAATGGCGCCATTATTGTTCAGAGTAATATGGAAATCATGGTGGAGGTTGACGCCCCTACCTACGAAGCAGCTCGCGATGCGATTGCACCCTTTACCGAGCTTGTGAAAAGTCCCGAACACTTGCACACTTACAAGATTAGCCCCTTGAGCCTGTGGAACGCCGCAGCAACCGGGCTCCGTGCAAAAGAAGTGCTTGAACGTCTCGAAAGCCAGAGCCGCTTCCCGATCCCGGAAACGGTGGTGACCGAAATTGAAGATTACATGGCGCGTTACGGCCTCCTTCGCCTCAAGAAGGACGGCGACCGCCTGATTGTAGAATCCGATGACAAGTACATGTTCACCGAAATCTGCAACCTCAAGGAAGTGCAGCCGTATGTGCTCCACTTTATCGATGACTTGCACGCCGAAGTGGATCCGGAGCGCCGCGGTCACCTGAAGATGGCTCTGACCAACGCCGGCTTCCCGGTCGAGGACTTGGCCGGTTATACCGTGGGCGATCCGCTGCCCATTCATTTGCGCGAAACCACGGTTAGCGGAAAGCCTTTTGCGCTCCGCGACTACCAGAAGGAAGCCGCCCAGGTGTTTTACGCCAGCGGATCCGAGAAGGGCGGTTCGGGCGTGATTGTGCTGCCTTGCGGTTCGGGTAAGACGGTGATCGGTCTTGCCACCATGGCCTTGGTACAGACAAAGACTTTGATTTTGACGCCGAACATTTCGGCTAGCCGCCAGTGGATTCGCGAAATTTGCGACAAGACGGATTTGACAATTGACCAGGTGAAGGAATACTCTGGCGAAGTCAAGGAAATCGGCCCGGTGACGGTTGCTACCTACCAGATTTTGACCCAGCGTAAGCGTGCCAAGAAGGCTGAAAACGAAAAGCCCGAAACCGAGCTGGATGACTTTACCGACGAAGAAGTCAAGAAGGAATTGGCCAACTTCCCGCTGTTTAGTCAGGAGAAGTGGGGTCTGATGATTTACGACGAAGTGCACTTGCTGCCGGCTCCGGTGTTCCGCCTGAGTACCGAAATGCAGGCCACTCGCCGCTTGGGCCTTACGGCTACGCTCGTGCGTGAAGACCACAAGGAAACTGAAGTGTTCAGCTTGATTGGTCCGAAAAAGTACGACATTCCGTGGCGTATTCTCGAGGCCCAGGGCTGGATTGCAACCGCCGACTGTAACGAAATCCGCATCCCGATGGAAGCGGAACTCAAGATGAAGTATGCGCTGGCTCCGGTGCGTGAAAAGATTACGCTCGCTTCTACGAACCCTGAAAAGACGGATATCGTGGAACGCCTGCTCAAGTACTTTGACAAGCCCGATGACCGTGTGCTGATCATTGGCCAGTACATCGACCAGCTGGAAGCACTCTCCGAAGATTTGCAGATTCCGCTGATTACGGGTAAGACTCCGAATAAGGACCGCGAAAAACTTTATGCCGCTTTCCGTAACGGAACGCAGAAGAACCTGATGGTTTCTAAGGTGGGTAACTTCGCGATTGACTTGCCGGATGCTAACGTGCTGATTCAGATTTCGGGTACCTTCGGAAGCCGACAGGAAGAAGCTCAGCGCCTCGGTCGCGTGCTTCGCCCCAAGAGCGACGGTGGCGCGGCCCACTTCTACAGCATCGTGACGCAGGATTCCAAGGAACAGGAATTTGCCATGAATCGCCAGCTGTTCCTTACGGAACAAGGCTACGCGTACAAGATTATCAAACGCGGCGACTGGGACATCCTCGCAAGAACGCCCGAAGAATTAGCTGCTAGAAAATAAATGAAAAAAATCCCGCTCGTCGAGCGGGATTTCTTTTCCCAAATATCAGGGGACTTCGGGAATATCGGTTAGACGTTCTTGTTGTTGGCTTCAGGAATATTAAAGCCCAGTTCGTCACAGTATTCGCTGTCGCATTCAGCTTCGCCGCTTCCGCTCAGTAGGACTGTCTCGTGATTGTAGCGGATGATTTCCATTTTCGGTGCAAAATATTCTTTCTTCTTCATTATCCTATTCCCAAAATTAGTGGTTGGCTCGTGCGTTGTTGATGAACACGCTGTTGTTCGTGGGTTTGTTCTGGAACTTACGACCTTTCAGATCGTACCAGTGATTCAACTTCTTGATTTCGCCGGTTGCAGTGTTCCACTTCGCGAGACTGGTTGTGCCGTCGTCTTCGATGAGGTGGACATCAATCGTTTTCGGAAGAGCGAAAACCTGCCCGTTGTCTTGTGCCGATTCAGCAGTCTTGGCGAGAGCCTTGTTCTTTTGGGATAGAGGTTCTTTGCCGATGTACTTGAGATAGGCGCGCAGAGGCGGAATGTAGGCATTGGAACCGACTTGGACAAACTGCCCTGGAGTGACTTTTCCCTTTTCCTTGGCGGCGTAGCCGTAAACCATGCCCAATTCGGCATTGTCCTTTTCCCAACGGATAAAGGAGTAGGTTCCTTCAAGGGACCAGTCATTGTTCTGAGTTTTGTTGTTGTAAAGCCAAACATAGGTGACTGCATGTTCTGTAGAACGCAATTCGCGTCCCGTAAACTCGATGTCCTTGATGTCTTGGCATTCATTTCTGTCTGTGTCGGTAATCATCAGCATGGGCTTGTTGCCATCACCTTCGCCCTTCAGGTGCGAAGCAGTGACGCTCCAGTTGCCTTCGGCATCAGTAGAAAATTCGACAGGTTCATAGAGCTTGACACAATCGTTCTGGATTTTGAAATTAGCCGGAAGAACGATAGTGGAATTGGCGGCGAGAGCCGTGTTACGTGCCACAATCAGCTTGAATTCGCTTGTTTTGCTATTTACGCACTGAGCGGCTTCGTTACTGATTTCGACTTTGGCGTTGTCATCGGCGAACGATTCCAAACGGAGCGTGTTTGTTGCTTCGTAATAGGCGCCACCAGGGAATTCGCAGTCGGGCTTAGGCTCGTCTGCCCAAGCGATGGATGAAAATGCTGCAAAGGTAACGACTGCAGCAGTCGTCTTAAAAAGAATCTTTGTCTTCATGATTAACCCTATGTTAATTTGCTTAAAGCGAGGCGAAATTGAGAAAAATAATTGGGTTTTGGCAATGAAAAATTACGTTGTATGAAAAAAGTAAAGAACGCGTAATTAAAATGCAAAAAAGCCCTGGTTCCTTGTGAACCAGGGCTTTAGAGCCACCCAGCAGATTTGAACTGCCGACCTGCTGATTACGAATCAGCTGCTCTACCAGCTGAGCTAGAGTGGCATAGTAGGCGCAAAATTAGCAAAAGGGGGGTGTTTTGTCAAGGTGTGCTGACAATACATTAAAAATTTTCTATGATTGGAACACAAAATTTTAAACATGGACCAAAAAAATGGCTAACGAATCGAATACCAACAATTCTGAAATTAAGGAATTTTTTGTTACTCACGGCTCTAAGGTTGTAGCTGCTCTCGTAGTAGTTATGGTTATTGTGGTGGGTGTGGTGCAGTTCCGTGACTATCGCAAGGCTGCTGCTGCCGAACAGGCTGAACTCCTCGGTCCGGGTATGACGCTCCTTTATGCAGATCAGAAGGACTCTGCCTTCGTGGAATTCGAATCCAAGATCAACTCCGGCAAGCTTAGCGGTGTGGCTTTGGCTAAGGCTGCTCTCTATGCCGGTAACATCAAGTACCAGGCTGGCGACTTCGATGCCGCTGCAGTGTTCTTCCAGAAGAGCCTCGACAACGCTGGCTCTGTGGCTCTGGTCCGTTCGGCTGCCATGCATGGTCTTGCCTCTGTGAAGATCGAAAAGGCTGACTACTCTGCCGCTGCCGGTCTCCTCGAAAAGTACATCGCTGAATTTGCCAAGCGTACGGGCGACAAGGAAGACCGTTACCAGAAGGACGAACCGGTGGACGAGGTCCCGATGGTGGCTGACGCCATGTGGAAGCTCACGCTCGTTTACGAACAGCTCGGTGCTGCCGACAAGGCCAAGAAGACTGCTGAACGCATTCTCGAAGTCTACGGCGACAATCCGGCTTACGCTGACAAGGCCAAGAAGTTCTTGAACATCTAATCAGTTCAGCTTTGAATTTTAAGAAAGGCAGTCGTTTGACTGCCTTTTTCTATTTCAGGATTTATGCCATGGCAAGTTTCCACGCGACAATGTAGAACGCGTAGTAAAGCAACAAGCCGATTCCGTCGATGGTAGAAAGCGGCGTCCCCCAGCGGAGCGCCTTTTTGCTGGGTATGAACCCGCAGAAGAGTCCTGCAATAAAGCCGTAGGCGTGCCCTAGGATGTCGGCGTTTTCACCGAGCCCGAGGAAGACTGCAAGTGATGCGGCACCGCAGAGCGGCGCGAATCTGCGAAGCAGACCGTGCGTTTCCTTGGGCATGAGCCTGAACTCAATTACCGAGAGGCAGCCGATTGCGGCAAATACAAAAGTGGAAAATCCGAGCGAACGGAAGTTTGTCTGCACTGTCAAGGAAACGCACAGGTTCGCGATTGCGGATGCAATCACGATGAACGGCGCAAGCCTCAGTAGAGGAATGCGGAACGTAATCATGTTCATCACGATGTAGCCGCACAAAAGGTTTGATGCGAGGTGCCGTACGTCGCCGTGCAAGGTTTGCGCCGTGAAGCTTCGCCACCATTCGCCCTTAAGGACTTTACTAGCGTCAGAAATCCCGCGAGTGTGAAAATTTACTTTGTCTGTAAAATCGATAAGGGTGACTATCGTAGGCGCGAGTAAAACCCATAGGGGCTGCAAGCTAAAGCTTAAAGGCAGGGGAGGGTTTTCTTCTTTGGGCGGATTCTCTTTGCGGTAAAGCGCCAGTTGCAGCCGAGCGCGGTCTTCGTGTTCGGGCAGAATGAAAATTTGGAAGGGACCTTCTTCGGAACGGATCAGTCGATGTGAAATTCCTTGCGATAGAAGAACCAGGCTGTCGTCGCGGATTTGGCGGAAGGTTCCTTCGGAAGCGCATACGGTTTCTGGGTACTGCGGTTCTTCTGGATTTTCGCTGTCGTTTGCGGTGTCGGGCGCCGTTTGCTGTGGCGTCGGAGTGATTTGCAAGCCTTCTTTGGGAATGTCCGAAGGAGAGCGCATGTAACGGGGGCGCAAAGGCGACATGAATCGTGGCATGGGACCTCCTAAAGGACTGCGGCAGACGTCATGGCGAATTTGCCAGTGGCGGTTTCACATTCGGCACGCAAGTAGGCAAAGTCGTCGGCGTTCACGGTGATGTCTGTTTTAGAAGGCGGTAAGACGAGGCTTTCCATGCAAATGCTTTCTTGTGCGGCGAGTTTTCCGCTGCTGTTGCGGCGTCTGCCGTAAATGCGAATGTAGCGGAAGGCTCCGCCAAAGTCCTGGGTGTTGCGGGCGTGGAAGGTGATTTTCTTTTCGCCGCGTTCCCACCAGAGTGCCGGACCATCGGTGATGTAGCAGTTGTCGCCCGCAAAAGCCTCGTTGAGCGTTTCAAGGGAGAGATTCTTTTTAGATCCTTCGACTCCGACCTGACGGTCTTCTCCACAAAGTGGATAACAGCCACTAAGGGACTCCGTCCCAAGTGTTGTATAGCTCAGGATGACACTTGGGGGCAATTTCACGACTGTGCGGACTTTCCCGAATACGTGTGCGCGGCTATGTTTCAGCGATACTAGCGGAATGCTGACGGCAGTTGTGTCGTTTAAATCGCCGTGGGCGTCGTTTCCGCCGATGGGCAACAGGTAATTCCCTTTGCCGAGTTCTTCGATCCACCATTCGCGTCCGAGTTTAAAGCCTTCATCGCGGATTCCGTTCCAGAACTGGATTCCGCGAATCTTGTGGGAGGCGTCCAAGTTTAAATCTTTGTGATTCCAGTAACCGCGACGGAAGATGAACTTTTCGAGGTATCCCATCGGCTGCATGGGGTGGGCCGCAAAGCAATGCGCTTCGGTCATTTCCAGTAGCTTCGGAATTTTAAAAGTCGGTTTATTGTCGAGCCAATTGCGTCCGCAGTCGCCGAGACCGGGCAAGTAACCGTTGGGTCCGAGTACGGTCATATGCACGTTTTCGCCCTTGGAATTGCCTGCAGAAACTTCTTCGCCGGCAACCATCAGGGGCATGTCGGTCGCTTTATTCAGTTCACGGATTTCTTCACGGAGGGCGTCGAAGCGGGTGAGCGGAGAGTCCGCTTCTTTGGTGTAGTCTTCGGTGGTGTAGGCAAAGTCGTAGGCGTGATCTGTGCAACTGACAAAATCAAGGCCGACGGCTTGGGCCGCCTGTTGCATGACTTGAGGCGTGGCGCCGTGTTCTACGTGGTCTGCCGAGTAATGTGTGTGGCAATGCATTTCGCCGGCCACAAAACCTGGTGCTTTAGGCGGTTCTTCTGCAAGCACCTGAATTTTGAGGGGAACAGACTTGAGCCCGGGATGATTCCACCGTTCAAAAACTTTTGTCTTGTCTAAATCGGCTCCACTGTTGGAATCGATTCGTCTTGCGTAAATCTTGCACCGGATTTCGTAGCAGCCGGCAGGGAGTGTGTCTAAATGGATCTGGTAAAAACAGAATTGCTCTGTCGCACGGTATTGCAAATCCAGGGATCTTTCAGGGATGGCCTTTGCATCGGCATCAGTTCCCTGGATGTTGATTTCCATCTTTTCGATTAGAGTCGGAAACCGATGGGCGTCTCGCACCACAATCCACAGCATGGGCTTTACGCCGGGAACAAACTGAAAGGGTGCATCTACTAGAATTTCGGGCCAGGGCTTGTACAGCAACGACCACGGAAGCTTGAACTTAAAATGCGTTTCGGCGTAATGCAACTTCTCGCCTGGAATAAAACTCATTATTCCTCCGAGGATTTTTTGTCATCATCGTCGTCGTCATTATCATCATTAACTTCTATAGGTTCGGGTTCGTTCCAGAGCCCAAAACCAATGCGCACCTGCATCGTGAGTCCACCGATGTTCCATTTGGCCTTCTTTTCGGGGCCGTCGGGAACAATGCTAGAGAATTTCTTGTTCGATTCGACCTTGATGCTGCTGAATCCGACATCTCCGTAAATGTTGAAGTTCTTCCAGTTTGCGATCAGGTAGCCGACGCTTACGCCAAAGCCTGCTCCCAACAGGGGCGTTTTAGCTTCCATCCTGCCCCAGGTGGAGTAAATTTCTGTGCCGGGCAGCACCCAGTACCAGCGCACGGCGATGCTAAAGAGGCTTTCGCCCGAAAGCGTCATGAGGTTCTTGGGAATGCCTAGACGGTATTCCAAGAAGAACGGCATGCCTTGAATGGTATAGCTGTAATTGTGGGTGCGGTTCTTTCGGTCGGTAAGCACGACGGATTCGTTGTCGTAAATAAAACTGACGCCAGCGCTGACGAAATTGTCACGAAAAATCTGGTACTGCAACCCGGCTGTAATGGGGAAGCAGAAGTTTACCTTTTGAAAGTCCTGCTTGGCGACACTCAGGGATTCGCTTTCGGTGAGGGCGTCTTCCCTAAAGCTGCGGTAAAGCGTGTCGATGGCGTTCTGGAAATATTCACGTTCCGGAAAGTCCAAAAAAGAAACGGCGGGCTGCAAGAAAATGGAAAGCTTGGAACGGTCGCGGGTCGAAGTTTCTTCGGCGGCCATCGCAGATGCGGCAAAAAGTGCCACAAGGAGGATGTATGCAAGTTTTCGCACCTTTTTGTTTCTGCCTACTGTCTACTTCCTACTGCCTACTAACCATTAGTTTTGCATTTCTCGGTCTTCCTTAAAGAAGCGCTTCTTCTGGGAATCCTTTTTCATGCGCTTGGCAAAAGCGATTTCGGCCTTGTCGATTTTCTTTTCGGTCTTTGCAATCTGCTTTTGAATCTTCTTGTCGTCGGGGCTTGCTTCGTTGCGAGCGATGTTAAGGTAAAGCTTGGCGGTTTCAAACTGGTCCAGTTCGTTGTAGGCCTGTGCAATCATAAACAAAGCTTCAGTACGGCGCTTGCTGTTGGGGTAGGTTTCCAGGAATTCCTTGAAATAAATCACGGCAGCCTGGTACTTGTCCATGCGCAGGTAAAGTCTTGCGGTCTGGAATTCCTTTTCGGCAAGGCGTTCAACGAGCAGGTTGTAGTAGTAGTTCACCGAGTCGCGAAGCGGAGAATCGGGGTAGTTGGACAGGTAACGTTCAAAGTCCTTCATGGCGATGGTGGTGTTCGCCTCGTCACGGCTCACGCGGAATTCCATATTGAAAGAAGAAACGGCCTTGCGGAATTCGGCGGTTTCAATAAAGGGCGAGCCCGGAAAGTTCAAGATGAAGCTTCCGTATTCACCGCGGGCGTCAATCCATTCTTCCATGTTGAAATAGCTTTCGGCCATCAAGAATTGAGCCTGTTCCATATAGCCAGTGCCGGCGCAGGTCGAAAGAATTTCTTCCAATCTATCAGTGGCGCGACCATATTTTTCTTTCTTGAAAAGTTCCTCTGCACCTTCAAAGCGGATACGGCACCACTCGGTGTGTTTCATCTTGGATTTACCGCTAGAAGAACAACCGACCAAAAATGCAGTTTCAGCTAAAATACAAAGGAATAAGGGAATCTTTTTGAACAGGTTCATTTTTTTTCTTTGGTTAATTCTAATTTTACTCCCGTAAAGTAGAAAATTTTGTAAGTTCAGAAAAATGATTTTAGTCCGCTACGTGTTGAAAGAGCTCATCGGTCCCTTTTTGGCCGCTCTTTTTGGGATCACGTTCCTGTTCGTGGTGGATTTTCTCGTCAAAATCCTTGATAATGTGCTGTCGAAGGGGCTTCCCGCCTCGACGGTTCTTGAAATCTTCGCGCTGAATCTGGCGTGGATGCTTTCGCTTTCGATTCCGATGGCGGTCCTTGTGGCAAGCCTCATGGCCTTCGGTAGGCTTTCGGGCGACCAGGAAATCACGGCTTGCAAGGCGGCGGGTGTTTCGCCTCTTTCACTTATGCGCCCGGTACTTCTTGTGTCGATGCTGATTTCGGTGTTGATGGTGGTGTTCAATAACTGGGTGTTGCCTGAAGCGAACCACCGCTCCGTAGAACTCATGAATGCGGTGTCTCGCAAAAAGCCGCACGTGTTCATTGATGCAGGCCGACTCATTACGCAGTTCCCCGATGTTCAACTTTGGGTGAACCGCATTGATCCTGTAACGGGAACTTTGTACGGAATCCAGATTTTTGAAATGGAAAAGAAGGGGGCTCCCCGTATCGTCTATGCCGACAGTGCGACCATGGAATACGAAGACAATGGGGCTACCCTTATGCTGCGCTTGCGCAGTGGTGAAACCCACATGACCGATGCGGACAATCCGGAAAACTACTTCCGCATCCGTTACTTCTCGCAAGACCTGGCCATGAAGAATGTGGACGATCGATTGGAACGCCGCAGCCGCAGTTATCGCAGCGACCGTGAAATGCCCATCGAGATGATGACCGAAGTGGTGGAAGACGCTGAAAAACGATATGGAGAATATCGCGAACAGGCTCTCGAAAAGAGGTTGAATACGCTAGTCGAATTGCGTGACCATGCAGTGGGTGACTCCATTATTCCCGAAACGATGGAAAGTGGAACGAAGATTGATTCTATCCAGCGTAGGCGGTCCTTGCAGCGACTACGCGTGCAGGAAATTGCAGCGCTCCGTACTACCGAAAGATTGTATGGACGAATGGAAACGGAACTTAAGCGCAAGGCGCAGTACACCGTTGAAATCCACAAGAAGTACAGCACCGGTTTCGCCTGCTTTATTTTTATCTTGATTGGAGCACCCCTCGGAATTATGGCCCGCAAGGGCGGTATCGGTACAGGCATTCTTTATAGCCTTGCCTTCTTTGTCATTTACTGGATTTGCCTGATTGGTGGCGAGAATATGGCCGACAGGCTCCTGATTGATCCGGTCCTTGCCATGTGGGCGTCGAACATTATCATTGGCACCTTTGGCATTTTCATTACGATTGCGATGGTGCGAGACCGTTTCTCGGGTGACTCCAGGTTCTTCAGGGTGCTGCGAGCCATTGGCGGATTCTTCAAGAAAATTTTTGGCATCTTTACTAGGAGGATCGGATGAAATTCTCCCGATACATGATGTGGAATTTCATGAAGATGTTCCTGATTGTGCTGTTGGGCGCAATCCTCATGTTTGCGGTCATCGACTTCGTGGGCAACATCAAGACTTGGCTGGCCCGCGATACCAAGGATGCGATTGATTACTACGTAAGTTACTTGCCATACATGATTTACCTGATTTCGCCGGTGGCCTTGTTTATTGCGGTTCTGGCTTCGATCGGTAACATGACGCGCCATCTTGAAATGAGTGCCATGCAGAGTTCGGGGCAGGCTCCGTTCAAGACCTTGATTCCGATTTTCCTGTTCGGTGTCCTGGTGTCTGTCGGTTCTTACGAAATGAGTGAACTCTGGCTCCCTGACGCAAACCATAAGCGTCTCGAGACCATGGAAACGAACGCCCAGAAAAAGAAGAATCCCCGCATCAAGGAAAAGCGCGACTTTACCTTTATCGACAGCGAACGTGCGAGTTGGTTCTTTAGGCACTATTCTGGCAAGGGCCGCTTCGGTCGCGACGTAGTTTTGCTTCTACGAGAAGACGGTCGCCTGGTGGAACGCTACGATGCAAAGATTGCCCGCTGGGTAGAAGACGCTCCCAAGGATTCCCTAGATTCCATAGCAAGATTGAGCAGCATTGACCCGCCGCCGGGTTGCTGGCAGTTTGAACGTGGCAACCGTCGTGAATTCCACAAAGATGGTACGGTCAACGTGTACCCAATTCAGCGTGAAAAACTGTGCGGCAAGGTGACTACCTATCCGGGCGACTTGATTAACGAACGCCAGACTGCTGACGAAATGGATTCCAAGATGGTCATGGCCCGAATCAACGTGCTTAGGCGTTCCGGTGAAGATACCCGAGCCATGGAAACGGCGCTTCAGTTTAAGCGTTCTGCTCATTGGATGAATTTGATTGTACTACTCATCGGTGCAGCCCTCTGTCACCGTTATAGTCGTTCTGGGGGCCTTTCCCAGAAGTTCGGGGTTGGCCTCTTAATTGTTTTTAGCTATTATATCCTTGAAAGAATTGGCTTAAAGATGGGAGAAAATGGTGCACTTTCGCCTTTTTGGGCGGCATGGATCAGTCATTTTGTATATGGCGGAGTCTCTGTAGTAATGCTGTACCGTTCTTTCCGTTTATAACGGGATTGATATGTCTGTTGCAGAAATTTTATTCGTGGTCGCAGGCCTTTTGCTTGGCCTTGCATTCCAGGGGGGAATGTTCCTGTTTCTCATTCCCTTTGCCGTTGTCGCGTTTGTGCTCGCCTGCATGAACCGTCCGCGTCTTGCCGGTCCGAATTCTCAGCAACCTGCAACCGCTCCGATTCCGACGATTTTCAAGAATCGCTCGACGACTACGGCTCCGGTTATCACTCCGACGTTGCAGAACGAATTTTCCAATGCCCCCAAGGGTATGGCTAACGAACCTGAAGCCGCTCTCAAGGTGAGCCAGGTTTGGGCCCGTGCCAATGCCGACATCAACCGCTCCATGACGGACATGTTGCTCGCACTCAAGATTGTGGTTCCTCATGTGAATTCTGTCATCGTGTTTACGCAGATGGAAAACCAGAAGGAATGGGGTATCCGCAATTTCGCAAATGATAAAGAAATTTCAGTGAACCTTCGTACGCGCATCACGGAAACCTCGGGTCTTTTGGGTCAGTTGTTCCGTAGCAATGTGAACCGCCTGTTGGAAGGGGACCTTCCGGGTGCCAAGAGCGTGATGTACTATATCGACAATCCGTCTATCAAGTCGGTGGTGGCTGTTCCCATGATCGATCACGCTTCTGGTCTTCGCGTGGGTGCCCTGGTGATGGATTCTGTATATCCGAACGCCTTTAACGACATGACGGCCAATGCCCTTAAGTTTGTGGCTAGCGCTATTTCGATGCTTGACTACAAGGGCTTCTACTCTGCACAGAAGCATATTGCCCTGCAGCAGTATGGTGGACTTTACAGCTACCTGCGCAAGTTCTTCCAGACCATGACGGTGAAGGACATTTACAAGCAGATTATCAATTATGTGAAGGCTAATATGGCCTACGACCGCTTGACGATTCTCGCCTTGGATCAGGGTGACGATATGAACGGTCGTGTGGTGTTCTGCGATGGTGTCGATTCCGAACAGTTCGCGAACAAGACCTTCACGCTCTCGGATAAGGGTGTCTTTGTTCTGGCGCTTTTGCGCAACCGTCCCATGGAGCGTTCCTTCTTGCCGGGCTTTAAGGACTACCTGCCTCGGTTGAACGACTCTGAACGCAAGAACTTGAACCTGCGCCAGATTCTGGTGATGCCGATTGCGGCCGAACATGATTCCGATACGGCTGAAATTGCGATTTGCCTTGAAAGCAGCAGTTCCATGCCCTACAACGATCACGAAAAGGAATTGCTCAAGGCGTTTGCCGGTGTGGCAGGCTTTGCCTACAATCGTGCCCGCAAGTACGAACAGGGTTGCGACCAGGCTATGCGCGATGGTCATACGGGTCTCATTAACAAGAAGACGATGTTTGAAAAGCTCCGCGCCGAAAAGGTTCGCGCCGACCGCAGCAAGTATAGCATCGGTCTCTTGATGATGGATATTGACCACTTCAAGCATGTGAACGATACTTATGGACACCCGATTGGTGACGTGGTCATCAAGGGTATTGCCGATACCATCAGTAAAGAAATCCGCGGTGAAATCGACGTCGTTGCGCGCTTCGGTGGTGAAGAATTCGTGGTGGCACTTATCGATACCAATGCCGAAGGCATGGTGGAAACTGCAGAACGAATCCGCAAGTCGGTGGAAAAACTGGTATTCGATGTGCACCAGGCAGAACCTTTGCGTGTCACGGTGAGCGTGGGAGCCTTCTTGCTCACACAGGGCTTTAACGGCGACTTGCAGAAGGCAATCAACAATGCTGACCAGGCTCTGTACCGCGCCAAGGAAGGCGGCCGTAACCAGGTGGTGCAATTCCAGACTGCCGAAGCCGAACCTGCCGCAGTGTAAGACGA
The DNA here is from genome assembly GCF_900142545.1 of Fibrobacter sp. UWT2. Lineage (NCBI taxonomy): Bacteria > Pseudomonadati > Fibrobacterota > Fibrobacteria > Fibrobacterales > Fibrobacteraceae > Fibrobacter > Fibrobacter sp. UWT2. The sequence goes on from NZ_FRBF01000004.1 coordinate 102,089, forward strand.
CTCTAACCATTAACCCCTGTATTCTATGTTTACGTTACTTGATTGGATTGTTCTCGTCGCTTACTTGTTGCTTTCTGTTGCAATCGGTTTGTTTGTTTCTCGCGGGAACAAGAATCTCAAAGAATACATGTTGGGTGGCGGCTCTATCCCGTGGGTGGCGGTAGGCATTAGCCTTATTGCAACGTCTGTCAGTGCTACGACGTTCCTCGGTGCTCCTGCCGATGTGTATGGCGACAACATGACCTTCCTCATGTTCCAGATAGGAGCTCTCATCAGTATTGTGGTGGTGGGTCTTGTCTTTATTCCGCGATTCCGCACTTCGGGCATCAATAGCGCCTATGAACTTTTTGAAGTCCGCTTTTCTAAGCCCGTGCGTCGAATTGCGGCGATTTTTTATTGCTTGCATTTGCTGCTCCGTACAGGAATTCTGTTGTTTGCTCCGTCGCTGGTGCTTGCGCAGATTTTGCATATCGACTTGAAACTTGCAATTATCGTTTCGGCTGCCGTCGCCATTTTCTATACCTGGTTTGGTGGAATCAAGGCGGTTATCTGGACTGATGTGATGCAGTTCGTCGTCTTCTTTGGCGGCGGAGTCCTGGTGCTTTTGATTATTTCGAATTCGGTGGGAGGCTTTAGCGAAATGGCCGCCCTTGCTAGCGAAGCGGGCAAGACTAAGTGGTGGGACGCCTCAATGGATATCTCCAATGCACGCACGCTTGTTTCGGCGGGCTTTGCCTATGCGATTCTTGAAATTGCCATTCGCGGTTGCGACCAGCAGTTCGTGCAACGCTACTTGAGCTGCAAGGATGTGAAGGCTGCAAACCGTTCCAGCATTCTTTCGATGGTGCTTGGCTGTGCGGTGTCCATTCTGTTCTACTGGGTGGGCGCGGCTCTTTATGTTTATTACCAGAAGGCTCATGCAGCACCTCTTCCGGAGGGCTTGGGCCAGAACGACGTGTTCCCTTACTTTATTGTAAATGGACTTCCGGTGGGCGTGACGGGGCTGATTGTTGCCGCCATTTGTGCTGCGGCCATGAGTAGCCTTTCGGGTGCCATCAATTCCTTGGGCAATACCTCGGAACGAGACTTCTTGGGCTGGGATGAAAACGCTGGTATCGGTGGACTCAAGCGTGCCAAGATTTGGACTGCCGTCTGGGGAATTCTGGGAATCTTCTTTGCCTTGTTTGCAGCAACCCAGCAGGGGAGTTTGCTTAAGAATGCGCTGTTCTTTACAGGTCTTTTCACGGGCCCGCTTTTGGGAATGTTCTTGTTGGCTTTCTTTGCCGACAAGGTCTTTGGAACAGGTGCCAAGAAACTTCGCGGTTGGGTTGTTATTGTAGCTGTTGTTTTGGGTATGGCAAGCCTTATCCTGGTGCAGGGAATTCCTGCCTTTGGAGTGCCTGCGGTGTTGGGAGGAATTTTCAGCTGGCCTTGGATGCCCTTTATTAGCATGACCACGACTATCGTGATGGCTCTACTGATTAATGCGGTCACCAATTTGGTATCAACAAAGAAATGAACTTGTCATAGGGGTTGAATATGAACAAAGTTACATTGGGCCTCGTCTTCTTGGTGGTGCTGCTGGGATTCCTGCTGCTTACCACGGATAACGGTTGCATGAATATGAAACCGGGGCAACCTTCCTTGAACGTGCCGTCGGCTTTTGGCGGCCAGAGTGCCACGGTCAAGGTGTCTGCTTCTGAATCTCGCAAGTACGAAGCCAACGAATTCGTGACGGTGGCGATGCTCGAATTGCGTGGCCGTGATAAGGAACTGCTCTATAAGCAGCTCGAAGCTCGTCGCCAGGCGATTTTTGAACAAATGAACAAACTCGATATCCAGAATACCGATATCGAACAGAACAGTGTAGATATGCGCAAGGAATGGTCTTACGACAAGGGAACCCGCAGTCTTACGGGGTATGTGGTGAGTCAGTCTTTTGCAATACGCTGCTCGTCAAGGCCGGTGGCCGCCGCTGCTGTGGCGGTGCTTTCTGCTGAACTGGATGTGGAAATTGATCGTACGACTGCGCGCCTTAAAAGTGAAGATTCCTTGCGTAAGGAATTGGTTCTCTTGGTGGGCAAGAAGGCTTTGGACAAGGCCGGAAGTTACGCCGAAAGTGTGGGTGGCTCTCTTGGCAAGGTGATCTCGGTCAGTGAAAATGGTGGTAACGACGGCGTTGTTTACGGAAGAACCGTCTTGGGTGCAGCCAAGTTCAATGACTATAGTGAAGATGCCATGCTGGCTTCCATCGCGGACTCGGTGAGTATCTCTGCGTCAGTTCATTTGGTCGTAGAATTGATTCAATAGAGCGGCTAGTCACACTAGTTTTGTTTGTCAAGACGTAGATTACAAAAAACTTTTATTTTTCTGTTGATAAGTAACCTCGATGGTTACAATTAGCTAACTGCTTATAAATAAAGGCGTTAGCTTTTTTTATGTTTATTTTGTTCGAAACGGGTTTTGGCGCCCCCGTTCCGAAGTGTTGATAAGTTTAGTTTTGTAATCTTAAATTTACACAAAAAGCGTTATTTTTTTGAAAAATGTCTTCCAATGACACTTACTTTTATTATATTGTTTTCCATATCTTGTGCTTCGCCCCAAAACTTAGACGCAAGATATAGTAAATACCGGAATTGAAAGAAAAAAGTATGCTCGACACGAATTTTGCTCATCGGGAGCCTATTCGCCGGGCAGCAAGGATTGGTAGATGATTGTTTCTGTAAGGAAGCGCGACGGCCGTGAGATGCCGTTCAACATTGAAAAAATTGCCGACGCTATTGTCAAGGCATTCCGCGCATCGGGCGAGCTCGACGAACAGATTAAGGCCGCCCAAAGTCAGTTGAATTTGTTGGGAAGCGATGACGTGCTTACGAGCACGGCCCTCAAGGTGTCTGCCGATGTGGTGGGCAGGCTTGAATCCGAGGGCAAGAATGTTCCCGAAATCGAAGAAATCCAGGATGCTGTCGAAAAGGCTCTTACCGAAGGTGGCTATGCCGATACCGCCAAGAGCTACATCTTGTATCGTGCCGAACGTACCCGCGTGCGCGAAGTCAATACTCGCCTCATGCATACGCTCCGCGACATTACTTTCAGTTCTGCCAAGGAATCTGACCTCAAGCGTGAAAATGCAAACATCGATGGCGATACCGCCATGGGTACCATGCTCAAGTATGGTTCCGAATCGGCAAAGCATTTCTACACGATGATGATGCTCAAGCCCGAGCACAGCCGCGCCCACATGGAAGGCGATATCCATATCCACGATTTGGATTTCTATTCCCTTACCATGACCTGCTGCCAGATTGACCTCAAGAAGCTTTTCAAGAACGGCTTCAATACCGGTCACGGTCATCTGCGTGAACCCAAGGATATCCGTAGCTACGCCGCCTTGGCCGCTATTGCTATTCAGTCTAACCAGAACGACCAGCATGGTGGTCAGTCCATTCCGAACTTCGACTACGCCATGGCCGATGGCGTGCGCATCACTTACCGCAAGGCCTACCTTTCCAACATGGTCAAGGCTCTCATTCTTCTCACGGGCAAGACCGAAGAAGAAATCCAGCCGGTGGTAAAGAAGCTCCATACCGAAATGGCTGAAATGGACATGGTGGCAACGCTTGTTCCGAACGAAAAGTTCCAGGAAGCCGAAGCTCGCGAACTGTCCAAGACTTATGGTGAAGAAATCACCAAGAATGCACAGAAGTTTGCCGAAAAGATGGCCTACGAAGAAACCGACAAGGCGACCTTCCAGGCTATGGAAGCCTTTGTTCATAACCTGAACTCCATGCACAGCCGCGCCGGTGCCCAGACTCCGTTCTCCAGCATCAACTATGGTATGTGCACCGAGCCTGAAGCTCGCATGGCTATGCGTAACTTGCTCCTCACCACCGAAGAAGGTTTGGGTGGTGGCGAAACGGCTATCTTCCCGATTCAGATTTTCCGCGTCAAGGAAGGTATCAGCCTGAATCCGGGCGACCCGAACTATGACTTGTTCAAGCTGGCTTGCCGCGTGAGTGCCAAGCGCTTGTTCCCGAACTTCAGCTTCCAGGATGCCCCGTACAACTTGCAGTACTACAAGCCGGGTCACCCTGAAACCGAAATTGCCTACATGGGTTGCCGTACCCGCGTGATTGGTAACCACTACGATCCGTCTCGCGAAATCAGCTTTGGCCGTGGCAACCTGAGCTTTACGTCGATCAACCTTCCGCGTATCGCCATCAAGATGAAGTCCGTGGACCTGTTCTTCAAGGAACTCGACCGCATGCTTCAGCTGGTGAGCGATCAGCTTATGGAACGCTTTGCCGTCCAGAGCCGTCGCAAGGTCAAGAACTTCCCGTTCCTTATGGGACAGGGCGTGTGGATTGATTCCGACAAGCTCGGCTGGGAAGACACCGTGGGTGAAGTCATCAAGCACGGTACGCTTTCCATTGGCTTTATCGGTCTTGCCGAAACTTTGGTGATGCTTACGGGCAAGCACCACGGCGAATCCGAAGAATCCCAGAAGCTGGGCCTCAAGATTATCGGTCACATGCGCGAATTCTGCGACAAGGAATCCGAACGTCTCGGCCTCAACTTCAGCTTGCTTGCTACGCCGGCCGAAGGCCTTTCTGGCCGATTCGTCCGCATGGACAAGAAGAAGTTCGGTATTATCCCGGGCGTTACCGACCGCGATTACTACACCAACTCTTTCCATGTGCCGGTGTACTACAAGATTTCCGCTTTCAAGAAGATTTCCTTGGAAGCTCCCTATCACGCACTCACCAATGCAGGTCACATCAGCTACATCGAACTGGATGGTGACCCGACCCAGAACCTGGATGCATTCGAAAAGATCGTGCATCACATGGCAAAGTCCGGCATTGGTTATGGTTCCATCAACCACCCGGTGGACCGCGACCCTGTCTGCGGATTCGTAGGTGTGATTGGCGATGTTTGCCCTCGTTGCGGACGTAGCGAAGGTCATGCCATCTCGGAAGAAAAACTGAAGGAACTGCGTAGGCTTTATCCGGGTATGCCCGCCTTCAAGGGCATCCGCTAAAAATTTCTAGTAAGGAGAATCAAATGTCTGAAAAAGAACTCAACAAGTATGGTGAAGGTATCGGATTCGAACGTATCCGCCGCATCACGGGTTACCTGGTCGGTACCGTTGATCGCTTCAATAACGCTAAGCGTGCCGAAGTGAACGATCGCGTGAAGCACGGCGTATAATATGGACGAATATCCTCGCTTGCGAATTGCCGGAATCGAACCCGAATCTTTCGTGGACGGTCCCGGAATTCGTATGACAATCTTTACTCAAGGTTGTCACCATAATTGTCCCGGGTGTCAGAACCCGCAGACCCACGATTTTAACGGGGGTCATTTTATTGAAATTGATGAAATCCTTGAGATGATCGAGGAAAACCCGCTGCTGGATGGCATTACGTTTAGCGGTGGAGACCCGATGGATCAGGCTGCGGCTTTGATCCCTTTGGCTCGTGAAATCAAGGAACGTGGTATGAACCTGGTGATCTTTACCGGTTATACCTACGAACGCCTGATGGATCTAGCCCATGAACGCCCTGAAATGTTCGAGCTGTTGACTTTTGCCGACATCTTGATCGATGGACCGTTCATTATGGCGAAAAAATCCCTCGATATTAAATTCAGGGGATCGACGAACCAGCGCATTATCGATGTGCAGCAGAGCCTTGTAGAAGGCCATGTGGTGCTTCACCAGATCCAGCTGGACGAAATGAAAGCACGTCCGGAACTGGTGCCGGCGTAACTTACGCCTTTTTCTTGTCGTGCCAGGCAAAGAAGTTTGCGAGTACTGTACCGCTAATGGAATGGTAGGCGCAACTCAGGGCGCAGGGAACTACACAAAGCACCGCTTCGGGGTGTTGCGTCACATTATCAGGATTCGCGAAGAAGGCGGCCGCAAGAACGGTCGCCATTCCTGCATTCTGTACACCCACTTCGATAGCAATGGTGCGCTTTTTGGCGGTATTGAACTTGAAAAGGCGACCCACGCTATAGCCAAGAATATAACCTAAGGCGTTGTGGCAGAACACCACCGCAAGTACCAAGAAAATCAGTCCGAGGCCATTCGTCAGGAGCTGCGGACGAACGGTTACAACTACGCCACCCACAATGCACATAAGTCCAATCACGCTCACGGCGGGCATGTTCGCCTGGATTTCCTTGAATACGGCGCGCTTGCCCAAGAAATGGTTGCAAAGGAATCCGATGGTTATCGGGGCGACGGTTACGTACAGAATGTTCAAGAACATTCCCTTTGCGTTCACGTCGATGCTCGTATCGGCAAGCCACAAGACCAAAAGCGGGGTCATGATGGGGGCAAGAAGCGTCGAGACCATGGTCATGCTCACCGAGTAAGTGACATCGCCTTTGGCGAGGAAACTCATCACGTTGCTAGAAACGCCGCCCGGGCAGCAACCCACTAGAATAATGCCTACGGCCAGGTACGGATCCAATCCGAACAGCTTTGTGAGCCCGAAGGCGACAAACGGCATGATGGTGTATTGTGCGACGGCTCCGAGCAGAATGTGGAGCGGCTGTTTCATCAGGTTTCGCACATCGTCCATCGAAATCGTAAGTCCCATGCTCAGCATAATGATGCCGAGAATCACGGAAGAAACGTTCCCGTGCACCCATCCGAAGGCGATGGGGAGGAAGAAGGCGACGACTGCGCTTGCGATGACGAATGGGGAAGCGTAAGAAGAAAGAATGCGGCAACAAGCCTTAACTATCTTAAACATGCCATAAATATAGATATAAACGGAACGAAAAACAGGCCCGATAAAATCGGGCCTGGCATTTGAAATGCTCAAAAAGAGAAGGAATTAGTGAATCTTGTTGCCGAGAAGGTCGAAACGCTTGCCGTTCTTTTCGACATAGAGCTTGTGGCCGTTCTGATGAATGCGCGGAGCTGCCTTGTTCTGCATGCTGGCGGGCAAAGTTTCGTGAATGGCTGTAGTCGCTGAACTGCTCGAAATCCACGGATTCCACTGCGAAGAACTCGAAGCGAGCGACTGCGAAGAGCTGGATTTTTGTTCAGACGAGCTAGACTCCGGAGCGACAGAAGAGCTAGAAGCCACCTGAGAACTGGACGAAGCGACCGAAGAACTCGACGAGACAACAGTAGACTTTCTAGCAACGCCATTCGCTGCGAACGAGGGCGCGTAACCAGCGTTCAAAGCTTCAAGGGCTCCAGCGAGGTAAGCAAAAGGAGCGTTCCAGTTGATAGCTACTTCGTTGGTAGCGTAGCTGCAACGCTGATCGGTATAAGCGGTTGCCGCATTGCCTGTTCTGTAATCGCTGCACTTCCATTCGGCAGCAGAGCCAACGTCTTCGCCACCGGGCTGCGGGCCACCCACAAGCATACCTGGAATCGGATCTTCTACGTTGTCCGAAGTACTCGGGCGGTGGTGCGGCATCTTGGGAGACTTCGTGCCGTAACCTGTAACAAATGACATGTCAAGCGGATTCTTGCCGAGCAAGTAATCAAGCACCTTGAGCGCTGCGGTGTAATACTTTTCGTCGCCGGTGAGGTAATAGGCATGCAAAAGCCATACGCCCTGATTGGAGGCCACGGCGTTGGAGCCCCACACAAAGTCATCTTTCGCCATCACCACGCCAAAGCCCGACTTGGTACGGTTCACGAAACCATCTGCAGTGCCCAAGATTTTCTGTTTGGCTTCGTTTGCATCGCCAAACACAGATGCATGCGTCGCCTTGCCATAAGTGGCAACGCCCGAAAGGTCGCCCCAGTACGACACATATTCCGAAGAACCATTCTGCTTGTAAGAATTATCGCCCGTGGTAATGGCAAGTTCCGTACCGGCAAAAAGTTTTTCGTCTGCCGCGTTGTTGCCTTCGTATGCACCCGTCGCCACATCGGAGGGGTTTGCGGTAAAGTGGTAGCTCATATTCGAAGAGCCCCAGCTATAAGCCTTCTTGGCTGCATCAAGGCACTTAGCGGCGTAATTGGAATCAAACGGCTTGTACACGCGAGCTGCTACCGCCATCACGCCGGCAAAGTCAAGGGCGGCTTCGGCACTCTTACCGATAACATAAAGTTTTGCATTGTCTTGCGCAGGCATCACATCGCCCGGGAAAGCAAGAGAGGTAAGCTTGTGATAAACGCTACCGTCATTGGCCTGCATAGTCAGCATCCAGTCCAAATTGTACTTGATTTCGGCGAGCAAATCCGGCAAAGTTCCATCGGCAGGAATATTCCACTTGGCCGTCTTGAAAAATTCCGGGAAATGTTCGTAAAGCGAAAGGAGCGTGTAGGTGGTAATGCCCGAATTCACGATATAGCGTCCGTAGTCGCCGGCATCGTACCAGCCCTTGCTCGAATTGATGGTGCCCGAAGCGCGCGTAGAATTATGAAGTTCGACAGTCGCATTCGTATGGCCTGCGGCTCGCGCCCACTTGCCCGCATACGAGCTTTCGAGCGCCATGGAAGCACGCTGGTAGTAGAACCACTTGATAGCCGCCTTGTAAATGTCGGCGAAGGTGTTATTCTTGACCACCAGATCCTGGCGAAGCGTCTGGCCGCCCACCTTGATGGTGTACGTGCCTTCGGCAGTCAGCTTAGAGATATCGACCAGCTGTACATTCTGGCCGCTAGCATCCCAGTAAGAGGCGGCACCCGGCGTTACCGTGAGCATGGTCTTGCCCGAGGCATCCTGAATTTCGACATTGCCAGAAGCACCGACAAGCGAAAATTCCTTGGGGTCGGAAGGGCGGAAACCCACCTGGTTAATGTAAGCGTTAGCAGCAAATACCGGCGCACCGGCAGAAACAATCGCGGTGATCGCGATAAACGTATTTTTATTCATTCCAAACATCCTCTCTTGTTCAAGAAAGTTCCAAACACCGTTGCTAAATATATAGAAATGCCGTTTATAACGGCTTTCGTATTTGAATAATTTGAACAGTACTGTATCGAATGTTTTTTAAGGACGCGCACTCTGTTATACGGCTTTTAGGCTGTATTATACGTCTTGTATAATTTAGAGAAAAATATTTGTGAAAATGAACTAAATGTTGTTGATTTTAATCAAAAATACTGATTTTTGTATAATAAATTGTTGACTGACTCCTAGAAAAAAGATATATTCCTTAGTATGAAATCGGTACTTGAATATAAAGACTATCACCTCTTTATGCAGGATTACTACGACGAACGCAAACGTCTTGGTGCGTTCTCGTGGCGCGAGTTCTGCAAGAGTGCCGGTTTTACTTCGCCGAATTTCTTGAAGCTTGTGTGCATGGGCCAGAGCAAACTCAGCAAGGTCAAAATAGACGATGTGGCGAAGGCGATGGGCCTTGCCGGCTACGAGGCGGATTATTTCCGCGAAATGGTCCTGTTTTGCAATGCGGATAAAGATGAGGCCAAGAAGACGGCTCTCCTCGAAATGCAGAGGATTGCGCTGGAACATAAGGTGCGCGTGGTCGATGGCGATGCCTTCCAGTATTATGAATCCTGGAAGTATCCGGTTTTGAGGGAACTCATTCCGATGATGCCGGGGGCGACTCCTCGCGACATTGCCGACGAATGCAAGGAGCATGTGTCTGCTGAAGAAGTCCGCGATGTGTTGAATTTCTTGGTGAAAGCCGGGTTCTTGAAAAAGGACGGCGAAAAGGTCTATTCGCAGACGGAGCAGACCGTGATCGGTTCGCAAGAGGCTTTGCCCATTGCCATTCGAGCCATGCATAAAGAGATGGCGAACATGGCGGCCCGCGCCGTAGACCGCTATTCCGTAAATGAACGTCATTTTACGGGTGTCACGCTCAGCGTGAATCAAGAGGCGCGCGAACGAATTGCGAAGGAACTCGATGCCTGCTGCAGAAGGGTGCTTGCGATTGCGAACGAATACAGTGATCAGGATCAGGTTTGTAGAGTCAATTTCCAGTTTTTCCCGGTAACGGACAAAGTTAAAGGGGTGCACCATGTTTAAGAAGTTTGCACTTGCCGTCAGTTCCCTTTCCTCCATTTTCATGGTGGCCTGCTCCAGTGAAAACGTGGCTGGCGGGACGATTGACCCGAATTCCATTGCCGAAATCAGCTGTTCCTCCGAAATCAGTTCTTCGGCGGTAGCTCCGGATGAGGAATTGTCCAGTTCGTCTGTAGGAGGCGGGAAGGATGTTCCTCCTGTAGAATTGAGCTCGTCTAGCAACAATGTGGATATCGTTATCGAATCCGGCTCATCTGTAAAGAAATTTGAGGTAGAGTCTAGCTCTTCGTTTGTAGATTCAAAGGATGTGAGCAGCAGTTCGATTGAAGATAAGGGTCTTGTGCCGGATCCGATACCGGTGTCATCTTCGTCGGAATCGTCTGATACCATAAATCCGAACAGTCCTTTAGTCTATTGCTTGGGCGAAGTATACGAGTTGGATACCTCTGATCAAAAAAAGGATTTTGGATTCACGCCTTCCGCCCAAAAATATGTGGAGAATGATTGGGTCAAGGTAACTTTGATTGATGTTGCACTCGAAGTTCCGTGTGCGGCTTCTAGTCGGGAATTGTTCTTGAAAATGCTGGGGAACGGGAGCCAGATTCAGGTGAAACTTGAAAGCGATACACTGTATGTTGCCGATTCGAGGAGCGATGAAAAGCGCAATAAGAGATCTACATACGGTTGTGTTTGTGCGGCCAGAATTGAATTTTCACTGGATAAGTTGTATTCGGACTTTGACTATGCGGTATTTAATCGAAGGGAGGCTTTCCCGGTGGAAGATTTGACTCCCGTTCCGGAGCAGCCTAAACAGAATAAACAAGAAGGAGGATTCATATGAAAAACGCGAAAATTTTGACCGGTATTGCTTCCGCCTCAATTACGGCAGCGCTCTCGTTCGCGTTGCTCGCCTGCGGCGACGATTCGTCTTCGAGTATGGCACCTGAGCCTATTACTGAAGGCAACAGTTCCGCTGTGGAGGTGTCGTCCTCTAGCGAACTTCTGCCCGATACGACCTGTTGCAAGGTGACGAGTTCTTCGTCTAGTGGGGAACAGGGGACATCCTCTAGCGAAGAACCGAGTTCATCTTCTGTGTTGTCGTCATCGAGCTTTGATATTCACATGTCGAGCATGACTTGTTGTGAAGATATCATTCAGAGAACAGATGATGTTTTCGGAATGTGCCTCGATAAAAATGTGGATCCCATGGCTGATGCAGCCTTGCCGCCTGTTGCCTATATGATTCCGGAAGAGGGAACCGATTCGGTGGCGATTGTTATCGAAAATGTATCTATGGCTTGCGAGGCTATTAGTGGAACGACAGGCATGATTAGGCGTCCCCCTATCAAACAAATATCTGTAGGGACGAACTATTCTTATCTTAATGTGGTCCCGAAAATGGATGAATCTCGCGTGCAAGAAGATTGCATTTGCGGTGCACGGCTTATTTTCAAAATCGAGGCAAAATCCAATTTCATAAGTGCTACGACTTTGAATGTTGTCTTTGACGATAATACGATTAACGAAATCCCTATCGTTAAGGAAGATTCTACGGTTGTAGTGGATACAATCCCTTTCGCACTGGATAGTGTTCCTGAATCGACTCCGACGGAATTGGAATTGAACGGCTATGCGCGAGGCAAATGCATGGATAATGACCTTGCCGTAAAGCCTGTTACAAAAAGTGCAGTCTCTGACCTTCCCGAAGCAAGGCAGATTACTTACATGAACGGTATGACAGTCTTGACCTTGGAAAATGTGATGGACTATTGCGGAATAGACGCGAAGGTTTCTCAAAAGATGGTCGGTGATACGTTGATACTCGATTACTACGATCAGAGCGCGGTGACGAAGTGCATTTGCAACTTTGATCAAATCGAGTTCCTGCTTGAACCGGAAAATACGGCTGCCAGATACGTCAAGTTCAAAGATGTCGTGTATTGGATCGACGTGATTATGTACGAGGTTCAGTTTAACTGGAAAGGGTGATTGTTTTTTCTACTCACGAAAAAACAGGCGCTCCATCGGAGCGCCTGTTTTGCTAATGTCCGGAAAAACGGTTTGATCTTGTCCGTGAGTAACAAAGCCCTCGGGTGTTAACCGAGGGCGGTTGCGAGAGCGAGGCAATATCACATTTTTAATCAGCGATAGAGCCGAGCGGTCTTATAGAAGTGCGAAGATCATACCCGGGCGGAAGTACTTACCGGCGGTGTACTTCAGAGCCGTGCTGTGGAGCAGCATGAACAGCGCGCTTGCTTCAACCTTGTTGGCCTTGGCGATGCTGCCGAATGCCTTGGTGAAGGCGGACAGGTTGCGCGGGAGCTTCGGGCTGATGCGGCTGTCGGCAAGGAGGGCGCCTTTCTTCAGGAGTTCCTTGTGCATCTTGTCGGCGGCAGTGGTGCTGAGGCTAAACGCCTTCACGAGCGCTTCCGGGTGCAGGCGGCAAGAACCGTTGAATCCTTCCGGTGCGGCGAACGGGATGCGGGCTTCTTCGTAGAGGTTGCGGATCATGGAATCGCCCATGTCGGCAGCCTGCTTTTCCAACCCGTGGTGCATCATGGCGCACATGATGCTGTACTGGATACCGATCCACACGTCGTGAGCCTGGAAGTTGAATTCGTCGAGCGGAGAGCCGTCCTTACGAACAAGGTTTGCTGCACCGATGAGCGGGCTGTTTGCTTTGTAGTTCGTGTTGAATACGCGGAGCAAGTTGGCCTTGGCCTTCTTCTCGTCGCTAATCGGCTTGAGGCTGAGCAGGCGGAGGTAAGTGTCGGCGAGCATCGTGTCAGCGAAGACGTCGTCGCAGTCGTTAGCGATCTTTGCGTTCCAGCTGGCGGTAAAGGCTTTCTTGCACTGGGCGGTGAGCCATGCCTTCTTGAGGCCGCGGAGTTCGTTCTTGGAAAGTTCCACGTCGCTCGGGATTTCGCCAGAGTTCAGCCATTCGTTGATGGTCTTGAGGGCTGCCTTCACGTTGGTGCCGTCGATAACGAGCGTTTCCTTGATGGCGTCGGCGAGTTGCGGGAGCTTGTCTGCCACAACGTCCTTCGCTTCTATCGGGGTCACGAAGAAGTGGTAGTAGCCTTCGGCTTCGTCCCACAATGCTTCGTCGAATTCCTTGTTGGCGTCGTCGGCCTTGGCGTTCCAGGTGTCTGCCTGAGCCTTGTCGCCGAGGATTTCGGCAATCTTGGCGGCGGCGCGGAGACCTGCAATCCAGAGGCTACCGCAGTATACGGAAATGCCGTGGCTGGAGAGGTTGTCGAAGGTGTCGTCGGTACCGTGGGTGAGCGGGAAGTTTTCGCCTTCGTTCACCATCTTTTCGAGGTATTGCATGGCTGCGTAAACGGCTTCCTTGCAATCCTGCAAGTTCTGCTTGTCCTGCGTCTTCACGTAGTGGCGCAGCACCATCAAAACATACTTCGGAGCGAGATCCTTCCATTCCTTCACGTTGTGCCAGTCGTAGGCATCGGGTTCAGCATCAAAGGGGCTTCCGAGGTCATGAATCACGGCACCGCGAACAGCGCGCGGGCCTTCAAGTTTCGGGTCCGGAAGGTCGGCGAACGGGTGGTTCACGTATTCGTGGTGACGGCGACGGTTGTTGTTCACGGCGAGAATCGCATCACCGAAGCGCTTCATCACCACACCGTCGAGGCGCGGCATCAGGGCCATCAGGCTGAAGCTGCCGTAGAAGTAAACGTCGAGGGAGTTGAAGAACGGATAGTCAGCGCATTCGCGGACGAGGAAACGGTCGTCCTTGTCCCACACGGTGGCTTCGGCGAGGAAGCTGAGCGTGTTGATGGCGAGACTCTTGAATTCGTCCTGCTTGGCGGCAGTCTTGTAGAGCTTGGCCACGGCCTTCTTCGGGACGAGTGCTTCGAATGCCTTGAGGCGTGCGTCAAAGTTCTTGTCGGCGGCGAGGGCTTCTTCGAGGATAGCGCCCACGCGGCCATAAGCTTCGGGGAAGAAAGCGGTGTACTTCTTGGCGGAAGTAAGCTTGTTCAGCTTGATTTCGGGGAAGTCGAGCACCAGGTTGAACTGGAAAGAAACCTTCTGCTTCGGCTTGAGAACGGCGGTAACGGCAACAGCACCGGCCATCGTTTCGCGACCGCTGTAAACGTTCTTGACCCAGGCTTCGCAAACGCGGCCGCTGCGGAGAGCGCCCTTCAGCACAGAGGCTGCGTCATCCTGGTAGAACATCGGCTTCACGGAAACGTTCAGGTTGTCCTTCTTATTCCAGGCGACGGACACGCCCATGCATCCGTTAAAATCGCTTTCGGCGAGCGGCTTTTCGTTGTAAAATTCGAGACCGCGGACTTCGCGACCGTCATTGGCCTGCTTGCTAAACTTGACTCCCTTCGGGAAACGTGCAGACGGCACGAGCACGAAGCTAGAGTCCTGAACGCCCTGGCGGTCCTTCTTCGCCATGTAACCGGCGATGCAGTCCTGCACCTGCACGATCGTGATTTCGCGGGTTTCCTTGGTGGTATTTTCGAGAGTGAACACGGTAGCGTTCACGGGGAGGCTAGAGAGGCGTTCGTCACCCGGAGTCACATAGCTGGACTGGGTCTTGGTAATCTGCACGCCCTTGCCTTCATACTTGGTTTCGCTCACCGGATAGAGTGCGGCGTACTGCATCTTGGCGGCATCGTAACCGGCCTGGCCCAAGAATTCGCTGTCGTTTGCCCAAGCGGCGGTGAGGGCGCCCTGACGCACAACCTTTTCGCCCACGACACCGTTGAAGAAGTCGATGACGGCGCTGCGGTTGAGTTCGGCACCGGCCTTGTTCAAGAGAGCTGCGGTGCGGTCGCTCCATTCAATGTGCCAGCGTTCAAAGTCGGCAGCGTTGTTCTTGAAGAAATCACTCCCTGCAATGGCCTTGTTGAACTTGGCTTCGGCCTTCTTCTGATTAGCAAGTTCAGCGGCGGTAAAGAGTGCTTCGCCCTTGGCGTCCACGAGCGGGTACTTGGCGAGCATCTGCGTAAAACCAGCGAAGTCGGCAATTTCGAGAGCGGCCTTTGCGTCAACCACGGATTCGCGGAAGAAGAAGTTGTTGAAGCGGAGGTCAGAGGGCTTTTCGGTGCGGACCTGCACGCCCGGCATCACGTTCATCACGGGAGTGGTGCCTGCAGGCGTTGCGGTGAATGTCGAGCCGATACCGCCGACAGCAATACCCGTGGTAGAGGGGGTCGTAGAAAGCGGGGTGTACCAGGGCTGGATAAATTCCACGGCGAGGCCCGGGGTCATCAGCTTCTGGACGGAACCGGCCTGTTTTGCGCCGGCGAGGTAATCTTTAATGCTCATAGTCAATTCCATGAATTGGGGTTAAATTTTTACGAGTTAAAAGTTAAAAATTATAAAGACTGTAAAAAGGAATACATTTCTTAAATGTGTACACAAAATGAACGATTTTCAAGACGTGTTACTCCTCACACAAATTTGCAAAGAAAGCAGTTTTTTTTGAAAATGTTCAAAAAAGCCGATGAAATGCAAAAATCAGGTTTCAAAATGTTTGCATAGAGGTTGTCAATAAAGTATATTTAGAAAGGATTAAAAAAGGAGAACTTATGAAAAAGATCCTATTAAGTGTACTCGTTCTTGCCGTTGCCTTGTTTGCCGCCGAAAAGGTTTACCTTGCTCCGGTTGGCCTTACTGGTATGCATGACGACTATGCCGTGGCTTCTTCCAAGCTCATGAAGGCATACATTGAAGATGACGGCCGCTTTATCTTGGTGGTGGGAACTGCAGAAGATTCTGTTACTGCTGACAACCAGGAAGCTGTGCAGAAGAAGGCTGCCGAAAAGGGCTGCTCCAAGTACATTATTGCCGAATTTACTCGCCTCGGTGAAAATGTCATTATGTCCTTCAAACTTTATAAAGTCGGTTCTGAAGCTCCGATTTGGGATGACCGCCTCAAGGCCCGCAATCCCGATGACTTCGATCCGATTATCCAGCGTGTGGCTCGCAATATCGGTACCAAGCGCAAGGCTGTGGATGATTCCGATATTTACAGCGTGACCGAACAGGAAACGAAGACTCCGAAGCGCAAGGGCGTCAATGCTTATATCGGTATGTCCGTGGGTGGCCTCATGGCTGTTCAGCCCGATGTGGAAGTCTTTGCTGGACTTGATTTCTGGCTCCTTTACGATGCTCAGGTGATTTTATTCGGTATCGATTGGGACATGTACGGCCTGGGTGACGATGCTCCCCTTGATTACATGGACTTTGCCATTTCGGCTTACTATCCCTTCGGAACCAAGGCGATTACTCCCTTTGTGGGCGGTGGCCTTGCCTTCAGCCAAACCGAATACCAGAGCGACATGCCGAGCGAATATCGCCGCAACTCCTATAGCTACTACTACGACGACAATGATTATTCTAGCGAAAAGTCCGGACTTACTGGCTTTATCGGTGGTGGCGTGATGTTTAACCGTTCTAGCCGTGTGATGTTCATTGCCCAGGTAAAGTATATGCTGAACTTCTACAAGAACGACATCTACAGTTCCAAGAAGAACGAAAACGGCGATACGATTATCTCGGCCAAGGATCACGCTATTCAGGGCTTGATTTTCAACGTAGGCATCGGTTACGGGTTCTAGCATGTTTGCTAAACGATTCGGCCGGATAATGCTTGTTGCTTTTGTGGCGACAATGCTTTCCGGCTGTTATTTTGGACGCTCTACGATTAGGGCTTCTGACGGTGGATCTTACGACATCTATGCCGATGGTCGGTATCTCTGTTCTACGGATGAGGATTGTTCCGTAACGACTCGTGGCGGCATGGGCAAGACCTTGTTTGAAGCACAAAAGGGTGAAACCGTGGTGGGGCAGGATATTGTTTCCCGCGAAATAACGTTTGCATCCGTTATTTGGATGCCCTTCACTTATTGCCTATCTTTGTTTGTCTATCAGGCGTACCCTGATGAAATTGTCATTCCGATTGATCCTGCGCTTGTTCCTGCGAATAGTGGAAATTCTTGGCAGGCGGAATCTTCTCCGACGCCGTCGGCAACAACGACGAGAACGACTCAATCGACGGGTGGAAGCGTTTGGGATAAACCGATTTATTGATGGAGGAAAAATGAAGTTTTCATGGAGTCTTCTATTAGGGGGTGCTTTTTTTCCGTATTCTTTTTGGCTTGTTCGGAAAGTGAAGAGCATGTCGTCAAGACAATCTCTGACTATGAATTGAACGGAATTACCATCAAGGATGGCTTTTATACCGACAATCGTGATAATCACAAATATCGGATTATGATGGCCAAAAGTCCAGAGTCGTATGTGGATGATTATGACTTGTGGTTTGCCGAAAATTTGGATTATGTGGATTCTGCACTAGAAGATAGTTCCTGGTGCTATGAAGACAATAAGGACAACTGTGAAAAATACGGTAGACTTTATAATTGGTCCGCCGCGCAAAAAGCTTGTCCGGAAGGGTGGCATGTGCCAAGTCGTACTGACTGGGAAAACCTTTATAAGGCTATAGATGGTGACCGAATTGAACCTGCCGGTACCAAACTGAAAACCGTTGATCAATGGCAGAACGGTGATTCTGTGTCGCAGGGCTCCAACCGTTATGGATTTTATGGACTTCCTGCCGGTCGAAAGAATGTCGAAGGAGGTTGGCTTCCGACGGGTAAGTTTGCCTATTTCTGGTCAAGTACGGCATCTATTGCAGACGCTGAAATCGCTAATGGTTGGCAGCTGACTTATGAAACAGATGTGCTTGGATATGGAGAATATTACAAGGGACATGGAATGTCCGTGCGTTGCATGGCTTCTAGGACTTGGGCGACTAAAGATGTCTTCCATATCGAAGGGGACTTTGATTCTACGTACTTAGAAGAGATTCCGCGTCACGAAGGTAAGTTGGAATACAAGGGCCAAACGTACAAGACGATAGAAATTTGGGGTAAAACCTATATGGCCGAGAATATGAATTACGAAACCGGAAATAGTTGGTGCTACAACAATAGTGCTGATTCCTGCAAAAAGTACGGTCGCCTGTATGACAAGGAAACTGCGGCTAAAGTATGCCCTGAAGGTTGGAAACTGATGACCGCCACGGTTTCGGAAGAAGTGGATACGAGTGAACGCGCTGCTGTTTTGCGAGCAATGGGCGTGTCGCGTACCCTTTATGATTTTACCGCTGAAGAAACCAAGTCAATTGAAGGATGGGTGAAGGAACCTGGCAACAATATATCGGGCTTTAATCTGCTTCCGGCTGGAGGCTATGACATTGGCAGCGAATCTTTCTTTGACTTAGGCTACACGGCCTATTTGTGGGTAAATAAGGAATACGCTGATTCAGCAGATTTGCACGATACGATTTCGGTAGCTCTGCGCTATTTTGACGTGAATTTCAATATTGCAGAAAACGGCGGAAACTTTGCTTACTCTGTCCGCTGCTTGAAAGAATAATTAGAAACGATATTAAACAACAAACGCCTCGTTTACACGAGGCGTTTTGCTTATAAGGTTAGAGCGGTCTTACCGTGAGCAGTCTTAAAAAGTAAAGCCTGCGAAGATGTTGTCGCTCAGGAACGGTAGTACACCGAGAACGATCACCGCGACAGTCAAGAGAACAATCACGGCGCGCTGACGCTTGGTCATGCGGAGCGGATTTAGGTGTTCGTCCGTGTCGTCAATCCATGCGCTCTTAATCAGCTGCAAGTAGTAGAACAGCGCAAGTACGTTGTTCAGTACGGCGAAGGCGACGATGCCGTAGTGGCCCGTAGAAGCACCGCTGAAGAACAGGTGGAACTTACCGAAGAAACCTGCAAGAGGCGGAATGCCCGCAAGGCTGAACATGGCGACGGCAAGAGCGATGGCGAGCATGGGTTTCTGCTTGGAAAGTCCACGCAAGGAATTGAATGTCTCTTCGCGGTGATGCCCGATAATGCCGAAGATGAAGAAGGCGAGGTAATTAGAAACCGCGTAAACGAACAGGTAGTAGATAATGGCTGTCTTTGCAGTGGCTGCAGGACCGAGGAGGGCAACCATGATATAGCCGGCTTGAGCGATAGAGCTGTAGGCCATGAAGCGGCGGAGCCTGAACTGCTTTAACGCGCCAAGGTTACCAACAAAGAGCGTGGTTCCTGCAAGGAGCGCGATGAACGGGGCAACCTGTTCTTGAATCGGGGCCAGGGGGCCAAAGACCAACACCACGAGGAAGGCGATAGCGGTAGCTTTCGAGGTTACCGAGAGAATGGCCGTTACCGGAGTGGGAGCGCCTTCGTAAACGTCAGGGGCCCAGGTGTAGAACGGGAACAGGGTGAGCTTGAAGCCGATACCGGCAAACAGGAACAGCACTGCAATCCACAGCAGGGGAGAGGTGCCTGCGGCAACGGCTTGCTGAATCGCTTCAAAGTGAATGGATCCGGCGAAACCGTACAGGTAGCTGAATCCGAAGAGCTCGAAGGCTGTGGCCACGGAGCCCATCAAAATGTACTTGGTGGCTGCTTCAGAACCATATTGGTCTTGCTTATTCCAAGCGGCAAGGGCATACATCGGAATCGTTGCGATTTCAAGGCCCAAGAAGAAGGTGAGCAAGTCGCAGGCCGAAACGACGGTAACGCCGCCGAAGGTGGCGAAGGCTACGGTGCCGATAAATTCCGCAATCTGGTGCATGGCGGGCTTTCCGTCGCCGCCGTGTTCGAAGTAATCTTTGGCAAGCCAGATGCCGAGAATGGCGGACACCATGAGAACTTCGCGCATGAGCACGCCAAAGTCGTCGATGTGCCAGTTGTTAATGAAGAACCTGCCTGTTCCGCTGGCAAGCGGAATGAGGTTCAGTAGCACGAAAATCAGGATGAAGCCGATATTCGCGATGCGCCAGGACACTTTAGAGCGGTCGGTGCAAAAGAGTCTACTCCCGATAACGATAAACGGGAACAATAGCAGGAGTAAGTCGGGTATGATAAAATTAGAGATATACATGGTAAAATCTATAATGCAGAGTTAATCTTCTCAAAAATAGGTGCAATACTCTGGTCGAGCATGTCGGCAATCCATCCGGGGAACACACCAATCAAAAGGAGGCAAAGAACCAAGACCACGACCACGATTTTTTCGCGGAAGCAAGCGTCGGTAAGTGTTGCGTACTTGGCAGGCATATTGCCGTGCAACATTCGGTTAGCTGTTTGCAAGATGTAAACGGCGGTTGTCGTAATCGAGAGGATCGCAAGCACTGTCACGACACGGGTGATGGTGGAATCTTGCTGGAAGGCTCCGATAAAGATGTTGCTTTCGGCGATGAATCCGCTGAAGCCCGGGAGGCCGAGGCCTGCAAAGCCTGCAATCACAAAACCTACGCCGAGGAACGGAAGCTTGCGCATGATGCCGCCCATTTCGGTGATGTCGCGGGTGTGGGTGCGTTCATAAATCATGCCGATGGTAGCGAAGAACAGCCCCGTCAAGAAACCGTGAGAAATCATCTGGAGGCTTGCACCGCGGAGACCTACGGGGGTCATGGCGGCAAGGCCGAGGAAGATGAGGCCCAAGTGGCTAATGGAACTGTAGGCAGTAATGTACTTGAGGTCTTTGTGGCGAAGCGCAATGAAGGGACCGAGCACCACGTTAAAGATCAAGAGCGCTACAACATAGGGGAGCCAAATCTTGGCGGCTTCAGGCATCAGGAACATGGCAATGCGCAAGCAGCCGTAGGCGCCCATCTTCATCATGACACCGGCTGCCAGCATCGAGACTGCGGTCGGTGCGGCGGAGTGGCCGTCCGGACTCCAGAAGTGGAACGGGAACAGGGAACTCGAAACGGCGAATCCCATGAACATGAGCGGGAATGCCCACATCTGGAAATCCATCGGGAGCGTTACCTTGGAAAGTTCCACAATGCTCCAACTGCTGATTCCGCTTTCAAAATAAAGACCGAACAGAGTTGCCAAAATCATGGAAGAGCCGAAGGCGAGCGTCAAGGTCAGCTTTTTACCGCCGTAGTCCTTGCGGCCGGAACCGTAGCCTGCAATCATCAGGTACATGCAGAGCGCTTCCATTTCGTAGAATACAAAGAACAGCACCAAGTCCATGCTCATGAACACTCCGTAGACGCTGGTGGCCAAGAGCTGGATGAGCGCGAAGAATACCTTTTGGTTTCCTTTGATGTTCCAACTGACGAGAATGCCTCCCCAGACGATGACTGCCGTCAGGAACAGCAGGAACATGTTCAGACCATCGGCGCCGACAGAGTAGTGGGCGTTCAATGTATGAATCCAGGGAATGTCCATGTAGTAATGCAGAAGGAGCGGGGCGGAATCAGCGCTTGCCGAACCGATGCCAAGCGTGTAGAGCCTATAAGTCAAGTGGCCTACAAGCAACAGCACGAGTGTTCCCGAGAACGCATGGATGGTCTTGAGAAGCGATTCCTTATGGGAGGGAATCGGAGCGCAGACCAGCACCGTGAAAAGCGGGATAATCCAGATTAAGTTAAAAAGCAAAGTGTCCATAATCAAACCTTACCTTACAGGGGAAGCTGCCCCAAAAAACGCCACAACAAAAGGCCAACAATCAGGGTGCCCAAATAGAAACTCAAATTGCCACCCTGGGCGTAGCGTACCAAGTCGCCCAGCTTGTGTACAAACCAGACGCAGAAGGCGAGAATTCCTTCGATAATGTAGTCTTGAATGAATCTAGCCACGCGAGCGATGCCGCCAATGACGAACTGGCGAACCACGGCGTAGTACATTTCGTCGAAGTAGAACTTGTGATAGACCACTTTGTACAAGCCGCTGCGGTTTGTTTCGTCGAGGGCGCGTTCCACTTTAGCCTTGGGGCTTGCGTAGAAGAACCATGCAATCAAGAGCGCGACGGCTGCTACAGCCACGGCAACGTACGGAATCCATTCAGCGTGGGGAAGCAATACCAGTTGCGGAACGCGGAGTCTACCCGGCACAAAGTAATGTTCGAAGAGTCCCTTGCCCAAGATACCGCTCAAGAGAGCCGGTACGGCGAGAATCACAATAGGAAGCGTCATGAAGAAGTCTTCGTGCACATGACCTTCAGCAACGGACTTGCAACGGGGCTTGCCGTGGAAGGCGAGGAAGAACAGGCGGAACATGTAGAAGGTGGTGAGTCCGCTTGTGAGGAGTGCCAAGGCGAAGACCACGTAATGGTGCCCCTGGAATGCTGCCAAGATGATTTCGTCCTTCGAGAAGAATCCGGAGAAGGGCGGAATACCTGCGATTGCCAGCACGCAAATGAGGCTGCTCCAGTAGGTGAGCGGCATCTTCTTGCGGAGTCCACCCATGGCGTCGAGGTCGTTGGTATGCACCTGGTGAATCAGGCTACCCGCAATCAAGAACAAGGCGCACTTAAAGAAGGCGTGCGTAAAGATGTGGAAGGTGGAGGCTGTCCAACCGGTGGTAATCACGGCGTCGCCGATTTTGCAGGCGCCCAGTGCAAACATCATGTAGCCCAGCTGCGAAAGAGTAGAGTAGGCGAGAATGCGCTTGATGTCCTTTTGCGTGCAGGCGATGACTGCGGCAAAGACCATCGTGAAGGCGCCCACCCACATAATCAGCGTGAGGGAGTTGCCGCAAACGGCGAAGAAGGGGAAGAGTCTAGCAACTAGGTAAACACCGGCCACCACCATGGTGGCACTGTGAATGATCGAAGAAACCGGGGTCGGACCTTCCATAGCGTTCGGAAGCCAGATATGCATCGGGAACATGGCCGACTTGCCCCAGCCACCGGTAAAGATAAGAATGGAACCGAGAATGAGGGCGTCTGCCTTGGTGACCACCATCAGGCCCAAATCAATAGTTTCTTTTCTGAAAACGGAAAGGGTAAGGCCGTTCAGGGCGAAGAAATCGAAGCTCTGTACCACATAGCTCACGATCACGATACCCAGCAAGAAGAAGCTGTCGGCAAAGCGGGTGAGAATGAAGGCTTGTTTCGATGCGCTCACGGCCGAGGGCTTATGGTACCAGAAACCGATGAGGAGGTAACTGGAAACGCCCACCAGTTCCCAGAAGATGAACATCTGGAAGAGGTTGGTGGCGGCCACGAGGCCCAGCATGCTGAAGCTGAACAGCGAAAGAATCGAGAAGAATCGGCCGGCAGAGCGGTCGCCCTTCATGTAGCCGATACTGTAGATGTTCACCAAGAAAGAAATCACGGTGACCACCACAAGCATCATGACGGACAGCGGGTCAATCAGGAGTCCGATT
This sequence comes from Fibrobacter sp. UWT2, assembly GCF_900142545.1. Taxonomy (NCBI): domain Bacteria; kingdom Pseudomonadati; phylum Fibrobacterota; class Fibrobacteria; order Fibrobacterales; family Fibrobacteraceae; genus Fibrobacter; species Fibrobacter sp. UWT2. The sequence continues at coordinate 125,235 of NZ_FRBF01000004.1, forward strand.
TTTGCGGCAAAATTTTCCGCAAAATTCAGGAATGGGAAGTCGAACAGAACCGCTTTCTGGGGGGCGAATGTAGAACTGAAGTAGTGGACTGCCACAATCAGGGCGGCAATCATTGCAATTCCGTTGCCGATGACAGCGAAGCCTGCGGCAGCCTTGTCCGATTTGCGGCCCAAGAAGAGTCCGTTTACCGCGAATACGAGAAGCGGCATCAAGAAAATCAAGTAGCTGATGGAAACGTCATTAATCATGGAGGTCCCTCAACTGTTCAACGTCCAGACTCTTGTAGCGACGATACATCGACACGATAATGGCGAGTGCAATCGCCATTTCGCAGGCGGTCACTGCAATCACGAAAATGCTGAAGAGCGCACCTGCAGTAGAGTCTTTTGCGCTAAAGTAAGCAAAAGAAATAAAGTTGATGTTGGCGGCGTTCAGCATGAGTTCAATAGAAATCAGCATGCCGATCAAGTGGCGGCGACGCATAAGGCCCCAGACGCCAATGCCGAACAGCAAAAACGCAAGAATAAGACAATTCATCAAAGTCATTTTTCTTCGTCCTCCTTCCCTTTACGGGCGATAGTGATGGCGCATATTAGAGTCATCAACAGGAGAATACTTACTACTTCAAAAGGAATTACGAAGCCGTCGGGACCGTAACCCAAAAGCCTGAGAGCAAAAGCCTTCAGGGAGGCGTAGCCTTCGGGAGCAGCCACAGCGCTGGTCGAAAGAGCTTCGATGGGCAAGAGGCACTTGACCATGACCAGGGTGAAAATGATGGAAAGGGCGAAAGCCGCAAACACTCGCGGAATTTTCACGGCGAAGGCATCTTCGCCGAGGCGGCTTGTGAGTAGGATCGTGAATACCACGAAAATCACCACGCCGCCCACATAGACCATCACCTGTGCCAAAGCCGTAAATTCAGCGTGCAGCAGCAAGTAAAGGATGGCGGTTCCCACAAAGGAGAAAATCAGGAACACGGCACTCTGCAGAATGTTCTTGACGGCTACCGTGCAGACGGCGGTCACCAACATAAAGAGTGCGACTACATAAAATGCAAGATCCATGCCGCCGGTGGGGAAGGCAAGGTTCTGGGGAATTAAACCGGAAAGCGTTGCAAGCATTAGCCTTGGCCCTCCTTCTTGTTAAGAATCATTTCGAGCGTATTCGGATCGGTCGTGGCGACTTCGAACGCCTGACTCATACGGATGGCACCGAAGGGACATGCCTCTACGCAAAGGCCGCACTGGGTGCAGCTGGCAAAGTGATAAACGTAGCGGCCCAGCACCTTCTTGCCTGCGATGTTCTTGGTCGAAAGCACGTTGATGGAGGCGTTGGGGCATGCACGTTCGCACATGCCGCAGGCGGTGCAGTGGTTGTTGCCGTCGGCGTCTTCGATCATTTCGAGACGGCCACGGTAACGCTCGTGCATCTTGAGGGTCTTCTTGTTCTCGGGGTATTGTTCCGTCACAATGCGCCGAGGATCAAAAAAGTACTTTAACGATACGGATAAACCGCAGATAAGGCTCCACGGACCCGTAATGCAGCGCTTCAGGTAGCGCTTGATGTATCGACGTGTTGAAATTCGTTCTTGCATATTAGACCAAAATCATGTAAATTGCGCCGGCGGCCAATAGAACCAGGTTTACCGGCAAAAGGAACTTCCATTCAAAGGCCATGAGCTGGTCGACACGCGGGCGGACAAAGGTCCAACGAACCATCATGTAGCACCAAATCATAAAGTAAATCTTCGCGAAGAACCATACGAAGCCGGGAACCATCTGCAGGTAAGTGTCGATTGCTTCGACGCCGATACAGGGGGCATGGAAACCACCCAAGAAACAGGTGGCGGCCAAAGCCGAGTTCGTGACCAGCGCAATGTATTCAGCCAGGTAGAACATGGCGAACGGAGTGCCGTTGTATTCCGTGTGGTAGCCGCCGGTGAGTTCCTGTTCTGCTTCGGCGATGTCGAAGGGAGCGCGGTTCATTTCGGCGGTACTAGAAATAAAGAACAGAATAAAGGCGATGAATCCGATGACCGGAATCTTGAAGATAAACCAGTCAAGAACGGTACCAGACTGGCTCATGGTAATGTCCATCAGGTTCGTGGAACCGGAAACCATGACGACGAACAAGAGGATCATGGCGAAAGAAATTTCGTAGCTGATCATCTGGGCGCCGCTACGGAGTGCGCCGAGCAGGGAATACTTGTTGTTACTGCTCCAGCCGCCGAGCAAAATGCCCAGCACGCCGAAACCGTTCACGGCGATAATCATCGGGATGCCCATATCGATGTCGGCAACCACCAGGTTCTTGTCAAAGGGAATCAGGGCGCAGACGATAAACGGAGCGATGAGCACGATGAGCGGAGCTACGTAGAACATCAGCTTGTCGGCGCCACTGGGGGAGTAGACTTCCTTGAAGAGCATCTTGATCACGTCGGCGATGGTCTGCAGTGTACCATGCCAACCGAGGCGCATGGGGCCCAAACGGCATTGCACGTGGGCGCAAACCTTGCGTTCCATGTAGATAAGAATGGGGGCGGAGCCGATGTTTACGGCACAAACGGCTACGATACAAATCAGGGCGTTCACGAGGAATGCGGTGATGCTATCGAGAGTTGCGTTGTGCAAAGCATCCGGCAAGTATGCCGTGAGTTTTGGAACCCAGCTGCGAACAAAGTCGCCAATCGGATGTGTTACAGAAGGTACAAACATAAATTACCTGTCAATCTCTGGAATCACGGGGTCAAGCGTAGCCATAATGGTCACGAGGTCCGAAATCTTGTGACCCTGGGCCATCTTGTTGAGGGCCGCAATGTGGGGGAAGCTAGGACCGCGTGTGTGGATGCGGTAAGGCTTTTCGCCGGTGGTCGCTGCGACTACGTAAGTTGCATAGAGCCCCTTGGCCGTTTCGATTTCGCTGTAGTAGCGACCCACGGGCAGACGCACGGGCTTTTCTTTGCTGCGCCACGGACCGTCTTTCGGGAATTTCTCGATGCACTGGTACAGGATTCGCATGGACTCGTGGATTTCGGCGATACGGACGGTGTAGCGGTCGTAGCAGTCGCCGGTGTAGGTCACGGGAACGTCAAATTGTAGCTGGTCGTAAATGCTGTAGGGGTTTGCCTTACGGACGTCGAAGTCGACGCCGCTGGCACGAAGGACCGGGCCGGAGCATCCGTAAGCGATGGCGTCTTCGGCGGAGAGAATGCCGATGCCCTTGCTACGTTCGAGCACGATGATGTTCTTCGAAAGGAATCTTTCGTAGTCCTTCATTGCGCCTTCCAAGTGCTTGAGGAATGCCTTTACGCGGTCGATAAAGTTTTCGGGAACGTCAAAGCGGCTGCCACCCGGTCTAAAGAAATTGGTGGTGAGGCGCGATCCGGTGACTTCTTCCAGAATGTCATGGATCATTTCGCGTTCCTTGAAGCCGAACAGCAAACAGGTTTGGCCGCCCAGGTCGCCGCCGAAGCAGCCGAAGAACACCAGGTGGCTGGCAATACGGCCGAGTTCCGAGAGCATAACGCGAATGTATTCGCCCTTTTCGGGAACGCCCACGTTCATGCCCTTTTCAAGAGCGATGACGACGCCCAGGTTGTTCTGAATGGCCGTCAAATAGTCCTGACGGTCAGACATCGCAATGTACTGGAGGTAGCTCATGGATTCCGCTTGCTTTTCCATACCGCGGTGGATGTAGCCAAAGTGCGGCACCACTTCCACGATGGTTTCGCCGTCCATGCGGAGGGCGAGACGCAAAGCACCGTGGGTACTCGGGTGCTGCGGACCCATGTTGATGAAAAATTCTTCGGTATTGGTTTCGCGGGTAATCTTGAATCCCGGGGGAAGTCTCGTTGCCATTATACGGGCCTCCTGATGATTTCGGGATGAGTAAAGTCTTTACGCAAGGGGTAACCTACAAAATCCTTGTCCAAGAAGATGCGGCGCAGGTCGGGGTGACCTTCAAAGTCAATGCCGAACATGTCGTAGACTTCGCGTTCCTTGACTTCGGCACCCGGGTACAGGTGACTGATGGTCGGGACCTTGCCGAGTAGCGATGTCGGACGCTTATCTTCGGGGATGTCAAAGTTTTTCTTGATTTGCACGCAGAAGAAAATCTTGTGGCCTTTTTCGATGCTGCGGAGCTGCGTCACCATGTCAAAGTGGTCGTCGTAGTCAATGGCGGTCACGTCGATCAGGTAGTTCATCTTGAACTCAGGATCGTTCTTCACGTATTCCACAGCGGGTAGGTAATCTTCCACATTAATCATCACTTCTAGCGGACGATCAGCCGGCATAGCGGCAACTACGTCTTCGATGGGGTCTTCGCTGTGCGTGTGCACGGTGATGTTCGGGAATTTCGCCTTGAGCTTCTTGTAGATGTCAAGCTGGCTTAAGCCGAAACGCTTGCAGGCGACTCGTTCCACTTCGGGGAAGTCTTCCTTTTTCACACGTACAGGCTTGAAGCTGCTCTTGTAATCCGGATTTTCTTCCTTGAATTTGGCGCGGGCTTCGGCCATTTCCTCGTCCTTGATGCGTTCAAGGGCTGCCCAAGCCTTTGCGGCTTCGCGGTAACGGTCCATGGTGGACACGTTGCGGATTTCGCCTTCGTGCCAAGGGTCGCGACACGTTTCCTTGAGGATTTTTTCACGCAGCGTAAGGAGACCGTGGAACAAGGCTTCGGGGCGAGGCGGGCAACCGGGAACGAATACGTCGACCGGAATCAGGTTCTGCGCCCCGCGCACCACAGCGTAGTTGTCGTAAATGAAGGGGCCACCGCTGATGGTGCAGGCGCCCATCGCAAGAACGTACTTGGGACCCGGCATCTGTTCCCAGAGCATCTGGAGAGCGGGCGCCATACGGCGGGTAATGGTTCCTGCGATAATGAAAAGGTCCGCCTGGCGGGGCGAAGCGCGGAACACTTCGGAGCCAAAGCGGGCAATATCGTAGCGGGCCATGGAGCTCGACATCATTTCGATGGCGCAGCAGCTGGTGCCGTAAGTAAGGGGCCAAATGGAGTTTGCTCGAGCCCAGTTGACAACGTAGTCAATCGCGTTGACGACGTACTTTCCACCGGGTATCGGGTCTAAAATCTTAGGGGCTAAGTTTATAATTCCCATCGTGTTATTCCCACTTGAGGATGCCTTTCTTCCAGGCGTATGCAAGTCCCGAAACGAGAATTGCCATGAAGATCACTAAGTCAATGACGACGATCGTCGGCGAGAGGGGAGAATTCCCGGCCATGATTTCCTTGTAGTTCGCCAGAACGGGGAACAGGAAAAGGGTTTCGATGTCGAACACTAAGAACAAAAGCGCAAAAAGGTAGTAACCCACCTTGAACTGGATTCGCGCATTGCCGATGGTTTCCATACCGCATTCGTAGGGCGCCATCTTGTTCTTGGTGTTCTTGGTGCGGTAACCCAGCAGAAGCCCTGTAACGGTAGCCGCTGCCGCGATAAACGCGCCCAGGAAAAGGAAGATTGAAAGGATGATGTACTCTGACATTTCTTGTGTCTCTTGTCTTTCTCTCGTTTAGTAAAAGTTCTGTAGCTCCTGAACCGTTCCAAACAGCGTGTTGCCTATTTGGAATCGGTCCAGCACGTGCCGCAACAAGTCCTTGAATTCGTCCAAGGTGGCGGCGTTCATTTCGTTCAGCTTTTCTTGAATGGCGTTCACGTAACCCGAGGCCACAGGCTTGGTCTTGAGGTCTTGCATTTCGCCAGCCCAGCGCTGCACCATTTGGTCGGTTTCGATTCGGGCAATCACGTAACGTGTGGTAGATAGTAGCTCTTGCAAAAAGTGAACCAGGAAGATTTCTTCTTGCAATATACCCCAACGCTTGTCCTTGGAATACATGGCCTTGTTTTCGGCCTTGCCATAGAAAATGGCAGCCTGAGCGTATTCCAGACAGGTCATGATCAATCTTTCGTAGCGCTTGATTTCTTTGCTCAAATTCTGGAACCAGATGGTGTCCGCCACGGAATTTTTCTCGGTCCGCTCAGCGACTTCGTTAGGGAAAATGGCCCTGAACGCATAGTACACTTCTTCGTAGTAACGGTTGCGCATTCTGCAGTTGAAGGCGCGGTTCTTTAAAGTGTAGTCGCTGTGGTGGAGCTTTGAAATCATGATTTTACCACCTGCTTAACGCCAGCAATGTTCTTGATAGCGGTAATGATTGAATCTACTTGTTCCTTGCGGAATGCCTTGAACACCAGTTTGATTCGTCCCGAATAATGTTGGCTTGCTGCTGAAATTCGTTCCAGAAATACGTTTGCCCGTTTGAGTTCCTGCAACACATCGAAGGTCATGTTCTTGCGGTTTTCCGTTTCGATGGTCAGGTGGGTCTCGAAGGAATGCTTGATGTCTTCGCTCCATTCCACGGCAATGCGTTGTTCCATGGGCAGGTTCTTAAGCTGCGGACAGTCGGCATTGTGGACTTCGATACCGATCTTCGGACGCAAGACGCCCATGACCGGATCGCCCGGAATCGGGCTACAGCACTTGGCGAAGTGGACCACCAAACTGGTTTCCTGGCCGATTTGCAGAGGCATTTCGTCTCTGCGGTCAGCCTTCAGGTCCTTGTTGAACATGGGGAAGAACCGGAGGGAATTTGATTCCTTCTGTGTGGTTTCGCCACCGTTCAAGAAACGCTGGATGTCCGACAGAGGCAGTTCGCCCTGCCCCAGTCGTTCGTAAAAGTCGTCCAGGGTGGGGGTGCCAAAGTACTTGCAGATAGACTCTTCGGAAGGACGCTTGTCCTTTTCGATTTTCTGAAGTCGGAGTTCGCGAACCCAAATTTCTTTACCCAGGTCGAGAGCCTGTTTCATAATGCTGGTTTTCATCCAGCGGCGCAGTTCCTGCTTGGCCTTCACGGTCTTTACCATGTCCAGCCATTCGGGGCTGGGTTCCTGGTTCGGGCTCTTGAGCACCTGGATGGTAGCTCCATGTTCGATTACCGTGTCCAGATTCACCACTTCGTCGTTGATTTTTGCGCCAATGCAGTGCAGGCCCAGTTCGGTGTGGACGGCAAATGCAAAGTCCAAGACGATGGAGCCTTGAGGCAGTTCAATAGAGGTTCCCTTAGGGGTAAATACCGTCATGCCCGAAGGTTTCAGGTCCACCTTCAAGAAGTCGAGGTATTCCTTGGAGTCGGAAATTTCCGATTGGAGCTTCACCATGTGGTTCAGCCATTCCAGTTCTTCGCCTTCGTGCTGGGTTTCCATTTTATAGGCCCAGTGGGCGGCGAATCCCTTTTCGGCGGTCAGGTCCATGTCCTTGGTACGGATTTGGACTTCCACCATCTTGTTTTCGGGACCGATCACCGTGGTGTGAATGCTCTGGTAAAGGTTCGGCTTCGGAGTCGCGATGTAGTCTTTGAAGCGGCTCTGCAGGGGCGTCCACAGGTTGTGGACGTAGCCCAAGGCCAAATAGCATTCGGGAATGGTGTCGACGATAATGCGAATGGCGAAAATATCGAAGATGTCTTCGAACTGGCACCCTCGGCTGAGCATCTTGTTGTAGATGCTGTAAATGTTCTTGGTGCGGCCCTGGATCGTACAGTCAAAATCTTCCAGTGCCATCTTGATTTGCAACGGTCCAATCACCGACTGGATGTACTTTTCGCGGGATTCCTTGTTTTCGATAAGGAGGTCCACCAGCTTTTGGTATTCATCGGGATTCACGTACTTGAAGCTTAAATCTTCAAGTTCGTTTTTCAGCTTGTAAAGACCGAATCGATGGGTAAGCGGAATGTAAATGTCCAGGGTTTCCTGGGCAATCAATTGCCTTTTTTCGGGTTTCATGTATCGCATGGTGCGCATGTTGTGGATGCGGTCTGCGATTTTAATCATGATAACCCGGGGGTCTTTGGCCATGGCCGTAATCAGTTTACGGTAGGTTTCCGCTTTTTGGGCTGTTTTGCTTGATTCTTGGGCGGCAGTAATCTTAGTGACGGCATCCACCATGAAGGCGGTGTCGTTTCCAAATTTTTCTGCGATTTCTTCGAGGGAATGGTCGGTATCTTCGACCACGTCATGGAGCAGCCCTGCCAAGACCGTGGATTGGTCCTGTTTGAGGTCAGCAAGGATTTTTGCCACTTCGTAAGGGTGCTCGGTATAGGGCATGCCGCTCTTGCGGTATTGACCTTCATGAGCCTCGGCGATAAAGGCAACAGCCTTTTCTAGAATCCCACGATCAAGGTTGGGATTCTTCTTTAAAAGCACGTCTACAATGTGCGTTTGGTTCGATGTGAGGCTCGCTTGTAACATCACCATAAATAATATCTAAAAAAACGCTCCTTGGAATGTCGAATTTTGCGAAATAAGCGAAAAATAAGGGTTTTTGCAGAACTCCCGCTGTTGTTTTTGTGAACAACACTTTGTTTTTCTGAACTATTTAATTAGGGCGGAGAAATACCTAATTTGCGGCTAGGTTAATGACACCTCGGGCTAGGAGTTGGTTTGGATATTTTCCCTAGCCCCGATAGGGATACTATCGGTAAGAGCCGCACCTTTTTTGGTGCGGCTCTTGCTTTTTGAGGTGATTGAAATCTTTTTGCTTATGCGCCGGCGTCTTCGAGGCGCTTTACATGGCAGTAGGCGAGCTCCTTAGTTTTCTCATCACGGAGATGTAGGCTGGAGCCTTCACAGTAGCGCCAGTATTTGCAGGTCTTGCAGTCGCCAATTTTAGCCCAGCTGCGGTCACGCATCACCTGGTAACGCTTCTGCCAGACTTCCCAAAGGTCGTCTTTGTAGATGTTACCTTGAATATAGTCGCCGCGGAGGCTCGGGCACGCCGAAATGCTGCCGTCGCAAAGCACAGAGGAAACGTTCACGCCGGCACGGCAGAAGAACGGGTAGTTGCGGGCGTCTTTTTCGTAGCTGCCGAGGAATCCTTCACAGCCGTAGTTCACGTTGATCACGTTCAGCTTCTTGACTTCGCGAATGAAGTCGAATACCTGGCGGAATTCCTGGTTCGTAAGCTGGAACAGCGGATTATCCTTGGCGCGGCCCTTGGGGAACACCGTTGCGATTCTCCAGCGTTTGACGCCGATTTTCAGGAGCATGTCGAGAATTTTCGGGAGTTCCTTAAGGTTCTGGCGGTTCACGCAGGTCATCACATCGAAGGTCAGGCCTTCGGTGTGAGCGGCCATGTCAATGGCCCGCAACGCTCGCTCAAAGCTATGCGGGTCGCCGCGGAAATGGTTGTGGCTCTCTTGCAGGCCATCGAGGCTGATCGTGAGCGAGCGTAGACCTGCGTTCAGCAGGCGCGTGTAACGCTCGGGCGTCATCGCAAGTGCGTTAGAAACCATGCCCCAGGGGTAGCCGCGCTTCTTGATTTCCATGCCGCATTCTTCGAGGTCCGGGCGCATCAAGGGCTCGCCGCCGGTAATTACCACGATAAAATGCTTCGGGTCAATGTGCGGGGCGAGTTTATCCAGCACGCCCATAAAATCTTCGCGGGGCATATCGGGAATGGCGTCTTTCACGCAGTCGCTACCGCAGTGCAGACAATGCAAGTTGCAGCGGAGCGTGCATTCCCAGAAAAAGTACGTCAGCGGGTGCGCCTTGATTTCGTTGTGACGGTAAAGGCGATAAGCTTCAAGTGCGAGTTTCTTTTTAAGAGAGAGCTTCATAATAGTAGACTGTAGGAAGTGGAAAGTTGTTAGGGGTTATTGGTTGCTGTCAGCTTCGCCGGAAAGGCATTTGTTGATTCGGGCTTCGAGTTCTTTCAGCTTGTCTTCGTAAACCTTCTTGAGTTCTTCTTCCAGAGCGGGCAAGTTCGCTTCCCATTCTTCCTTCATCTTCAGGAACTTGGCGTATTCTTCGCTGGGCCTGATGGTGCCGTCGCTGCAAGATTCTACCGCGCTATCAATGACGACCGGTGCACCGTAAAGTGCTATGAAACGGTCCAGTTCATCGCGTAAGTTTTCGAGGCACATGGGTGTTTCTGCCAAAGTCTGCTGGATGGAATCAATCTTCTTTACGGCATCGTGCTTGGCCTGTTCCTCTTTCCACATCTTTTTTACATCTGCGATGTAATCATCATAAAAATACGCTACGTTGGAATCCAAGGGCACGCATGTCACCTCGCTGGAGCTAGATTCCCCGGATAATTCACTGCTGGAGCTTTCTTCGGTCATTTCGCTGGAACTGGAGACTGCTTCGCTAGTTTCGCTACTGGAACTTTCAGTATTCGCAGATTCGGAACTTTCGGGCTTGACAGCTTCAGAACTTGAAGAAACGTTCTCTTCGCTGGAACTGGATTGCACTCCGCTAGTCTCGCTAGAGCTGGATTCATCGTTGTTTGATTCGCTGCTTTCGGGCTCGTCGTAGCAACCATTCGGAGGGCACCCGTAAAGTACTCCCTCTTCGGTTGTTTCACTACAGCTGGCCCAGAACAGGGCGGTCAGCGTAAGGGCGATTTTTTTCCAGTGCTTGTAGAACATCTTCATTTTCTCCTAAAGTCTTTTGACGAATGTCTATTCCACCTTAATAAAGGTTGTATCATCTGGCTTTGCGGGGCAGTTAATAATGGGGTGGCAGCCTGCAAGTGAATCCTGTTCAATCGGCTTTGATGGGTCGCGTTCAATGCAGATATCTTGGTCGCTGGTGCAGTTGGGAGCTTTTTCGCTGCCTGCCTTCGGGGCGAAAACCTGGATTCCTTCGGGGAGTTCTACGCCTTCGGACCCGGCGTCGCCTGGATTTCGCAAGTACTTGTTGCCGTCAATACAGTCGATAATCTTGAATACCCTGCCTTCGACATTTTGCACAGAATCGTTAAAACAGAGTATTTGGTCAGTGTATATAGTGTCTCTATCGTCAGGATCGTATGGAACGCCATAGTCAAGAGCCATCAAAATGAAATCGCTGCTGGAACTTTCTTCTAACGAACTAGAAGAGAATGTAACATCACTGGAATCATTCTCTATGGGACCTATTACCCCATAAAGACTGGGATCAGCTTGAACTGCTGAAATCTCTTCGCTGGAGCCATCGCCTCCACAGCTGGCCCAGAAAAAACTGGCCAGAGCAAGAGCGATTTTTTTCCAGTGCTTGTAAAACATGGCTGGTTCCCTGATTATTGACTTCTATTCCTTTTCGTCGTCGCAGGTGCCGTTGAATACGCAAGGCGGACCGTAAAGGGCTGGTTGCATGGAAATAGAATCTTGTTCAGGTTCCTCGACTACAGTTATCTTTCCGTAGCGGGCGCGGAATTCGGCTTCGCTGTATACCTTGCCGTCGCATTCGTAGGTGTTTTCGGAAATTTGCACTACGCCGTAATCAGGGCAGATGTCGTTACTGCAGGGGAGTCCGCCCCAACGCTCTTCGGTCTTTTGCGTGCAGACTGTTCCGTCGTTGCAGGTAATCGTAGGGTCGCCCTTGACCTGGGTGCAAAGGGTTGTGTCCATGATAACGCCATACAGCGGCATTTGCATTTCAATTTCACTGCTGGAACTTTCGGGCTTAGAGGCTTCAGAAGAACTGGAGACTGTTTCGTTACCGGTTGCCTCGCTGGAACTGGATGTCGGGTTTTCGGCGGGATCGCTGTAATTGGGGTCGGGACCATAAAGGCATACGGCCGATGAGGCGGAGTCGTCACAACTTGCCCAGAAAAATCCGGTCAGGGCAAGAGCAATCTTTTTCCAATGTTTGTAGAACATACGGTTCTCCCTTCTTTGTGTCTTTCGGTAACGAATATATATAAATGATTATTACCCTGCAATGTAGGGGCAAAATTGTGTGATAGCAGGGGCTGTTTTTTGCCTGTTTGGGCGGATAATTTCATTTTTTTTACGAAAATTCATCGCAAACCCCTTGCCAAGGGAATTTTCGTTTGATATTTTTGGTGCCATGATGAATTTTGTGACTACAGCAACCCTTAACCGTCGTTGGTGGCGCGGACTCTAACATAGAGCCCGGTATTTGTCGCAAATCACCCAAGATTTTAAAGCAAAGGCTTCCGGACTCACGGAGGCCTTTCTCTTTTACCAAAATCATTGAAATCCTCCGGGACCTAAGCCTTTGCGGAACCCGAAACGAAAAGGCAAACGATTTTTTAAACCAGAGGATCAAAATGACAACGAACATAAGGCACATCACTGAAAGCCCTAACTTCGAACCCCGTACCGACAGTATCTACGTGGCACTGCCCGGTGAACGTTACACCCCGTTTTCGCTCGGCAAGAAGCTCGGTGCGAAGGCAATCTTTGAATCCGCAAGCTTTTCTCACGGTCGCAGCCGCTATTCGACCCTGATGGTGGACGAAGGCTTCCGTCTGCGCCAGAACGACAAGGACGTGAGCATCGTTGTCGATGGCAAGGAAAGTGTGTTCCTGAAGGAAGGCGAAGGTGACATTCTTGATGCCCTTACGCTGATTTCTGCCGAAAATACGGTGCCGCCTAACCAGATCCCTATTCCTTCTTCGGGCGTGGGCTACCTCGGCTACGAATTCTGCGCCCGCTGCGATACCATTCGCCTTGCCCCGCAGGTCGATGAACTCAACATTCCCGAAGCCGAATTCTTGGTCGGTCACATCTACATCGTGTTTGACCACTTTACCGAAAAACTTCACCTGTTCGCCCTGAACTACGAAGAACACCAGATTGATTTGAAGGCTGCGATTGAAAAGGTGAAGGCCCGCCTCGCTGACCTGGACTTCAGCTACCTCGCTCCGGAAAAGCAGTACGGCAAGGGCATCACGATGACTGACCTGGAACAGTCCCGCAAGGAATACACCGAAAAGGTCGAAGCCCTGCAGAAGCATATCATTGCTGGCAACATTGTGCAGGCTGTGCCTTCTCGCCGCATTCAGTTTGCAAGCGATATCGAAGCTCTCGACATTTACCGCCGCCTCCGCACGGTGAACCCGTCTCCGTACATGTTCTTCCTCGATTACGGCACGCACCAGTTTATCGGTGCATCGCCGGAGAGCTTGGTGCGCGTGCGTGATGGCATCGCCACCATCCACCCGATTGCAGGCACCCGCCGCCGCGGCAAGGACGACGTGGAAGACGAAGCCCTGATGAAGAACCTGAAGGGCGACCCGAAGGAACGCGCAGAACACTTGATGCTCGTGGACTTGGCCCGTAACGACCTTGGCCGTGTTTGTGAAGCCGGTACGGTGGAAACCACCAAGTACATGGAATGCGAAAAGTTCAGCCACGTGATTCACCTGGTCTCTGACGTGCAGGGCCGTGTGGCAAAGAACAAGAAGGCCATCGAAGTGCTGCGCTCCAGCTTCCCGGCTGGTACCGTGAGCGGCGCCCCGAAAATCAGCGCGATTGAAATCCTTTCTGGCCTCGAAAAGGTTAAACGTCGTTTCTACGCCGGTGCAGTGGGCTACATGGAATCCGACGGTGACTTGGATTTCTGTATCGCTATCCGTTGCTGCTTAAAGCAGGGTAAGACCATCAGCCTGCAGGCCGGTGGTGGCATTGTCGCGGCCTCGAATGCTGACCGCGAATTTGAAGAAACGAACGAAAAATTGGGTGCCATCCGCGCCGTGCTCGAAGGAGAAAACTAAGATGATCGTCATTATCGATAACTACGACTCTTTTACTTACAACGTTTACCAGGCGTTGGCCAAGATTACTACTGAAGAAATCCGCGTGCTCCGTAGCCGCGAATGCACCATTGCAGACATCGAAAAGTTGAACCCGAGCCGCCTCATCGTGAGCCCGGGTCCGGGTCGCCCCGAAGATGCAGGCGTCTCTGTGGAAGCTATCAAGCACTTTGCTGGCAAGCTCCCGATTCTCGGCGTGTGTCTCGGCCACCAGGCTATCGGTTATGCCTTCGGCGCCAAGATTGTGCAGGCCAAGTTCATCAAGCACGGCATCGCCGAAGAAATCGACCTCGACGGCAAGGGCCTCTTCCGCACCATTGGCAAGAAGAACATCTTCACGCGTTACCATAGCCTCGTCATCGACGAATCGACGCTCTCTTCTGACTTCGAAGTGACCGCTCGCGCTACCGACGGCGACATCATGGGCATTCGCCACAAGACGCTCCCGATTGAAGGTGTGCAGTTCCATCCGGAATCTATTGCCAGCGGCCGCGCCGACGAATTCTTCAAGGCATTCCTCAACTACCGTCGCGAACCGCTCGACATTCGCGGAATCCTGAACACGCTTACCGCAGGCAAGGACCTGAGCCGCGAAACTGCCGAAATGTTCATGGAAGACCTGACCGACGGTATCATGGACGAACGCCAGATGGCCGCAATCCTTACCGCGCTTTCCAGCAAGGGCCCCGTGACCGAAGAAATTGCAGGCTGTGCCAAGGTGCTCAGCAGCAAGAAACGCAAGTTCCCGTACAGCGGTGACGAACTCACCGACATCGTGGGTACCGGTGGTGACGGCAAGGGAAGCTTCAACGTGAGCTCTCTCTCTGGCCTTATCGCTGCAAGTTGTGGCGCCAAGATTGCCAAGCACGGCAACCGCGCTGTTTCCAGCAAGTCCGGTGCAGCAGACTTCTACACCGCAGCCGGCTTCAAGCTGGATATGACTCCGGACAAAGCCGCCAGCGTCATCGACAAGACGAACTTCGTGTTCCTCATGGCTCCGGTCTACCACAGCGCCATGCGCTTTGCCGGCCCGGTTCGCGGTGCCCTCGGCGTCAAAACCATCATGAACTTGCTCGGCCCCCTCACGAACCCGGCCGAAGCTAAGTACCTCATGCTCGGCGTTTACAGCAAGTCCATTCTGGAACCGTTCACCAAGGCTGCAAAGTCCCTCGGTGCCAAGCGCGTGATGGTCGCCATCTCCGATGACGGCTACGACGAAATCTCTCCGTGCGTCCCGACGACCATTGCCGAAATCCTCGAAGACGGTCAGTATCGCGAATACCGCATCGATCCGAAGGACTTCGGCGTCCCGGCCGTGGACCCCGAAGACCTCGCCGGTGGTACGGGTGTCGACAACTTCAACCTCGCTCTCGACGTGCTGAACGGCAAGGGTCGCCCGGGCATCAAGTATGCCTGCGCCCTGAACGCCGGTGCCGCCCTCTACATCAGCAATAAGGCTGCCAGCATCAAGGAAGGCTTCGACAAGGCCATAAAGGCCATGGAAGACGGCTCCGTGCTGAAGAAGATCGAAGAAGTAAAGGTCGCCACCAACGCATAATGAAAAATAGGCTGGCAAAGGGTTTTATAACCCCTTGCCAGTCTAATAGTTTTTAGCTATATTTTTATTCCTACTAAAAAACTAGGAAATAAAACCGCAACGATTTTCAACAGGAGGCCGATCCACATGACTCTACAACAATTACGTTATGCCATCGGCATTGCAGAAACCGGTTCCTTTAACAAGGCCGCCGAAAAGCTTTATATTTCGCAGCCGTCGCTGACCGCTGCCATCAAGGACCTTGAAGATGAACTGAACATCCTCATCTTTAACCGTACCAGTCGTGGCGTCAAGCTCACTAACGAAGGCGAAGAATTCATTGCCTACGCCCGCGAACTTTACCACCATTACGAATCGGTGCTCGACAAGTACGGCAAAATCGGCAAGCGCAAAAAGAAGTTCGGCGTCTCGACGCAGCATTACTCCTTTGCGGTCAAGAGCTTTGTGGAAACGGTCAAACTCTTCGATACCGACAAGTACGAATTTGCTATCCGCGAAACCCGCACCAAAGAAGTCATCGAAGATGTGGCCTCTTTCAAGAGCGATATCGGTATCCTTTACCTGAGCGATTTCAACCGCAAGATTATCATGAATTTGCTGAATGCTCGCGACCTCGCTTTCCATAAGCTCATCGACTGTAAGGCCTATGTGTATTTGTGGAAGGGCCACCCGCTTGCCAACAACAAGTTCATTACGCTCGATGAACTGGCCGAATACCCGTGCCTTTCTTTTGAACAGGGTGACAACAGCTCGTTTTATTTTGCCGAAGAAATCCTGAGTACGAACGAATACAAGCGAACCATCAAGGCAAACGACCGTGCCACCATGCTGAACTTGATGATTGGCCTGAACGGTTACACGCTTTGCTCCGGCATTATCTGCGAAGAGCTGAACGGTTCCGATTACTTGGCTGTGCCCTTCAAGGACAAGAGCGAAGAATCCCGCCGCGTTATGGAAATCGGCTACATCGCAAAGCGCAACATGCTGCTTGGCTTGGTGGGCGAACGCTATGTTGAAGAACTGCAACGTTACCTGGCGACCTGTTCGTCGTAATAGCTACGAACTATAACAGAACATCAAAAAGAAGTATTAAACTATTCCTTGAGTTCTAAGATGGGCTTTACTATTATTGGCTTGTCTTTAGAATTTATGGAGGTGCATTGTGGAAAAGCGCACGAATCTTTTAACGAATGGAGTCATCTGGTTTGGGGTGGCTATCTCGGTTTCCGAAATCGAAGCCGGTATTGAAATCGGGGCTGCCTCCTCTTACGATTCTGTTTGGCTCCCGCTGATTTTGGGCCATATTCTGGGCGGCATTTTGCTGTTCTTCGTGGGCCTTATCGGCGCCCGCGTCCGCCTGAATGCCATGGAAACGACCGCATCTGTCTACGGCTCTTACGGTTCTAAGTTCTTCGCCTCGCTGAACTTGTTCCAGTTGATTGCTTGGATTGCTGTGCTGAATGCGCAAGGGGCGTCTGTCTTGGCGGGTCTCAATCTCCCGATTTCTTTCCCGCTGACTTGCGTGATTCTTGCGGTGCTGATTGCCATTTGGGTCTTTGTGGGGCTTCGCCGTTTTGCGAAAGTCACGACGGTGGTGATGGCGGTTCTGACGGTGCTCTTGATTGTGCTGACGGCCAAGTTGTTCGGTGTCGGAACATCGAGTGCGCCTGCTGCAGAACATGCGCTGAGCTTCTGGAATATCTTTGAAATTTCGATGGCGCTTCCGCTTTCTTGGTTGCCGGTGATTTCGGACTACACCAAGGATGTCGAAAAGCCGACGCGCGCTACGGCGGTCTCTGCGATTGCCTACTCGGTGGCAAGTTTCTGGATGTACTTTATTGGGCTTCAGATTGCGGCAGCCGGAGTCGGTAACGATATCGCCCGCGCCATTTTGCTTGCGGGCCTTGGAATCCCGGGAATCATTATCGTTGTGCTTTCGACTGTGACCACCAACTTCTTGGCGGCTAACTCTGCTGGCGAATCGGCCAAGGCCATTGTCCATAAGTTGAATCCGAAAATCACGGGTGTCGTGGTGAGCGGTATCAGCGCAGTCCTTGCCATTTCGGGCATTATGGATCATTACATCGGATTCCTTTACCTGATTGCCTCGGTGTTTGCCCCGATGGCGGCTGTACTCCTGGTTTCGTTTTTCTTGGCGAAAAATCACCAGGTGGGCCATAAGTACTGGATTTTGAACTTATTCGCATGGTTGGTGGGCTTTGCCGTTTATCAAGTCACGTCGCACCTGGATTCTGTAATTCTTGGCCCCACGCTTCTTTCTATCCTGGCGTCGGCCATAATTTCCTATCTTTTCTCTAAAGCCTTGACTTTGAAGCCTAAGGGAAATTCATGAGCGAAGACATTTTAGCCAAAATCGTACGTATGCGCCGCGAAGATATTTCGCGGTTGGGTTTGAATTTCGGAATTGAAATTCCCGAAAAACGCCGTGGCGGTCATACCGAATTTCTTGGGAACGCCGGTGCGATTCTTGAAGTCAAGCGAGCATCGCCTTCTAAGGGCGATATTGCGCCGGACTTGGACCCCGTAGCGCTGGCGACGACTTATGCCGAGGCCCATGCGCAGGCAGTTTCGGTGCTTACCGAAAGCAATTTCTTTAAGGGTTCGCTCCGCGACTTGATTGCGGTTGCCGACTTGATGGAACGCCGCCGTCAGCAGGGCTTGCATGCGTGTGCCGTACTTCGCAAAGATTTCCTCTTGTTCGAGGATGAAATCGATATTGCTTACCGTTGCGGTGCCGATGCGGTGCTCTTGATTGCCCGTATTTTGGATGATGAACAGCTTGTGAAGATGGCGAAACGTGCGCAGTCTTTTGACATGCAGGCTTTTGTCGAAGTTCGCGAAGTCGATGACTTGCGCAAGCTGAAAGTCGTGACCGAAGCCCTTGGCGAAGCTGCTGCCAAGACGATTGTCGCTGGCGTGAATTCTCGCGATTTGGCGACCTTCCATACGGACCTGCTGGTGCCGGCGTCGGTGCGTAGCAAACTTCCGGCCAAGGCTGTTTTTGAATCTGGAATTTTATGCCCGGCCGATGCGACTTATGCGCGCAACCTCGGCTTTACGGGAATCTTGGTGGGCGAGGCTGTTGCCAAGAACCCACCGCTTGCTAAAGAAGTGGTGCATGCGTTTGAATCGGGCTCCGAAAATGCCCGCGGCAAGTTCTGGAAAAAGTTTGCAGAGCGCAAGGCTGTCAAAAAGGCGGGCCCGCTCGTTAAAATTTGTGGCATTACCCGCGACGAAGATGGAAAGCTTGCCGCTGAACTCGGTGCCGATATGCTCGGATTCGTGTTCAGCACTACCAAGCGCTTGACTACTGAAGAATTCGTGCGCAGTTTTGCCGAAAAGATCCGCGTGTGTCATCCTGAGCGCAGTGCAAACGGAGTCGAAGGATCTCCGCTCCTTGTTGGCGTCATCACCGATCCCGAATCCGTTGAAGGCAAAACCGCTATTAAGCTTGCCAAAGAAGGCGTGCTTGATGCAGTCCAGCTTCATGGTGTCGAACCGAAAAATGCGGACTTTGCATACTATTGTGCCGCCCGTGTTGGCGAAGAATCCGATTTCGACAAGGTAGCTGCTCTCCGCAAGAATGGCGAACCCCGCATTCTCTTGGATGCCAAGGTCGAAAGAATCCCTGGCGGTACGGGCAAGACCATTCCCGAAAACCTGCTTCGCGAAAAAGCGGGCGAGTTACCGCTCTGGCTTGCTGGCGGCATCACGCCTGAAAATGTGGGCGCGATTGTCCAAAAGTTCCACCCGGAACTCGTCGATGTCTCCAGCGGTGTCGAAGACGCACCCGGCATCAAGAATGCACAAAAAATAAGCGCGTTGTTCAACGCGCTTGAGAAGTGATTCACAAGCCCTAAATTCTAGTAAAGGACTTCGTATTCGTCATCATCGGATTCTGTTTCGATGATGACGGTTTTTGTTACTTTTGTGTGGCTGGCTTTAGCGGGTCGCGGAGCGGGTTCTTGAACGGGCTCATTTTTTTCGACTTTTTGCCCATAATCGCGAGCAAGTCTTGCGCTGCGTTCCTGCTCCTTGACTTCTTCACACCGGTCATGGTCGTAATAATAAGCGGTAAAACGCCCTCCGACGCCGTCAATAACAACGGGAATCCAAATGAGGGGTGCTCCTAGAAAGAGATCCAGAAACAGCATTCCTCCACGAAAGCCACTTTCGTAGCAAGCCGTTTTTTCGCTACTGCCAGAAACCATTCCCTGAAATTCTTCGCGGGACAAATCCGGATGGCGAGGGGGAATGAGCGTGGCGCAAGAACTCATGAGGAGTCCGATACAGAGAAGTATGGCAAAAGAGATTTTTTTCATAGAGTCTCTCCTTAATACAGGTACCATTCCCATTCGAGTTCGTACTTAGATGAATTGTAATCACTTTGTTCAATGGCTGAATAGTCGGTTAAATAGCCGATATTTGTTTTTGTGTAACAATAACCAGAAGACATATTGTCGTTGTCAAAAGCGTCTTTGTCGATCACGTTAGGACATATCTTGATGTCTTGTGTTCCGATGGGAACATCAAAAGTCGAGGTTTTGGAACCGCTCCAAGATCCTTGGTCTTGCAAGGAAAGCAGGTTGCCCGTAGACTTAGATGTGGTTTGGCCGCCAGATGCGATAAAGTAAATGGAAAAGCTTATGGTCGGGTCACCGTCGGAGTAGCTACCGCCAGCAGAAATGCCGTCCCAGTCGGCGGATTTCTGCTTGTAATAGGTGAGCGTGAATTTCATGGTCTTTTCCGTTGAAGTATGGGCTTCGACCACTTCTGTCTTTACGCTGGAACTGCTGTAAACGTATTCGCAACGGTAGCCGTAGTTGTTGCAGCAATAGGTGTTGCTCTTAGTGCTGGTTCCGTAGTAGCACTTGTCGGCTTCGCTAACATAAGCCGAACTGCTGGATTTTGCGGAAGAGCTACTGTAACCATAGCTGCATTGGTAGCCGTAATTAGTGCAACACCAGGAATCGGAATGTGAACTGGTCCCGTAGAGGCACTTTTTGGCTTCAGTCTTTTCGCATTGGTAACCATATTTTTCACAGCATTCTTCGACGGTGAGATCCCAGTTGGTCCCATCTTTGCAATCTGATCTGTCTTCGTCATTGTTTGCTTTGGAGAATGCTCGATCGCTTGCTTCGTCAATATCATCTTCGATGATGTCCAGCGGGCTCTCGTCTGCACATGCGACAAGGATGAGTGCAAATGAAAGGGGGCTAATATATTTCAACAAATTCATATTACACTCCTTTTACCATGCGAAATCCATACTGATACGCCAGGTTAGACCGTCTGAATCGTCACAGTAATAGTTGTTGTTTGTATCGATATTGGTGACGATCGAAACAGGCAGGAACTGCCATTGTAGCGATACGCGTCTGGAAAGTTCTATGCCGAAACCAACATAGGTCAACAATTCCCAATCGGATGCGGCGTAAAAGTCATTGTGGGACTTGTCTATGCTGTAATCATCGTATCGCCATTCCCAAGTGACATCATATTCCGCCCAGATGTAAATCGGTTTACGCACATGGACACTGGCGCTAATGAAGGGACTGATTGTTCCTGCCTTATCGAGGGGGAAACCGAAACGAAATTGTAAGGGAATTTCGAGCATAAGGTTATGGTAATCGATTCCGCCTTCGCTATTGCTGATTCCGGAAAAATAACCGTACAAATCGTAGCCTTCAAATTCATATTCTGCATGATGGTAAACTAGATTCGCTCCTGTCTGGAAACTTCCCCAGTTGTAAAAATACGAGCGAATCATAAATCCCAGATTTACGCCCCATTGCTTGTCGGGATGCACGTTGTAGTTCGCAAACTCTTTTTCTAGATAGCTTTCGAATGCGATAGAGAGTCCCATGTAGGGGTTAGCGTGCTTATTTAATTTGGTGGAAGAATCCTTTGCGACAGAATCTTTTGCGGGGGTGGCGGCAATAATTACGCTGTCTTTAGGAGCCTCATTAACAGTGGAGTCTTGTTCGACAATAGGCTTTTGGGCGAGGTCCTGAATTTCGATTAAGGACATGTCTTCGCTTTTTATTTTTACCAAGACACTACAAGGTTCAGCATGCTCTTTTTTGCTGCAGAATTCAAAAACAGAATTTGCCGATGCTTGAACGGTCTGCATTTGATTGAGAAATTTATCGACGGCGGCGATGCTGTCAGCTACTGCTTTTTCAGCAAGCATGCGTTCCTGTTCAGCGTATGCGGAACATTTGCATTGTGCTTCGACTTTTTCGCATGTTGAACTGGATTCGCCCTGGTTTTCGGAGTCGCATAAACCGCAGAAGTTTTTGCATTCTTCGCTGATCGGCGGCAGAAGAGATTCTTGCGGAGTTTGTTCGGGCTCTTTTGTGACTGCGGCCTTGTTTCCCTTCTTGGCGCGGATATGCCCTAATTGGCCGTTGTCTACGGTTACCTCAAAAGTGCAGGTGTCGCTTTTGCAGTTTTTCTGTATAATGTCTGCTAATTTGCGAACGTCGATGCTTTGCAGGGAGTCTTTGCGTGCTTTTTCTTGTTCCAGGGAATCTGCACGAGCGACGGCGGCAAGGGAATCCTGCTTCAAACTGTCCAAAATGACGGGGCAGTTTCCGCAGACTTGATCGACCTTGGAACAGGTCTCGTTTTCAGGATTTAGGGAGCAATCTACGCATAATTGTACGCAGAGACCGTCTGCAAAAGAAACTGTTGCGGCCAACATAACGGCCATGATGAACAATATTTTGTTCATGGGGGTCCTCGGTTAGGGGAAGGAGTTTTTGTAAATATACTTAAACCATTTGCCATATTCAAGTGCTTAAAAAACGCTAATTTCGACAGAATGATAAAAATCACCATTTGGGTTTTACGGAAAAAAGAAATTTTTACAAAAATCTTACGCTAACCTATTGACAGACAACGGATTAGTATATATATTGAAGACATAAAGATGAAATTGGCAATCCGCTTTGACGCTAGCGCCGCTATCGACGAGGTTCTCAAGGAGGGATTTAGGCTTGCCATTTCATCAAGTGTTTAACAGAAGACTCTCGATTGTCGAGAGTCTTTCTTATATTTATGGCATGAAAGATAAATTTTTGTCGAATTTGTTTTTGGGGGTGGCGATGGGAACCCTGATATGTGCTTGTGGAGATGATTCTTCTACTGGGCAGAATGCGAGTTGTAAGTGTGATTTTGAATTTAAAGAAAGTATCGCGGCTATGGATTGGGGGGATGATACGACGTATGTGTTCGGGCACAAGACTCCCGATGTGGATGCGGTGACGTCGTCCTTGGCTTATGCGGCGTTGATGCGTGCCATGGGGCACAATGCGGTTGCGAAGGTTTCGAGTCCTGTTAATCGAGAGACAGAGTTCGTTGCGAAACAGTTGGGATTTGAATTGCCAGATGAAATGGTGTCGGTGAAGCCTGGTACTAGGCTCATTTTGACCGACCATGCTGAGTACGTACAGTCTGTTGACGGGGCGCATGAGGCGAAAATTCTGCAGATTATCGATCACCATACGCCGGGGGATATTGATGCGGATTCTTCTGCTTATGTGCGGCGAGAACTTTGGGGGTCTACTTGTACGCTGATAAAGTATCTTTATCAGGAGGCTGATGTAAAGTTGGACGATGAGGTTGCTAAAATCTTGCTCGCGGGGATTCTCTCTGATACGCGGAACTTGACCAAGGTAAATACGACCCGTGCGGATAGCGTTGTGCTCGGTGAGTTGATGAATCTGCTTAAGATGTCCTCAGATAGTGTGCGGAGTCTTTTTAGGGGAATGTCTGACGCTTCACACGATATGAGCGGGATGACCGACAAGGAAATTTTCCTGGCGGATTATAAGGATTATACTATCGGCGGCTTTGATTTGGGTATCGCGAGTGAAAATTGGTATGACGATTCGACCAAGGATGAATTTTTTGAACGGATGTTTGCGGTCATGCCGGAAATTGCCAAGGAAAAGGACCGTGATATTCTATTGTCTAAGGTGGACTTGCATACGCTAAATCCGGATCCGGCGGCTTCGGAAGATAGCCTGTATTTGAATGCCGGTACCTATATTTTGTACTATGGGGTAGGCGATTATGCTGAAAAGGCGAAGAAAATCGCCGAAAGCGCATTCGGGGAATCCGTGAAAGACGGAATTTGCTATTCTGCGGAAACGTTGAGCCGCAAGACGCACGTAGTACCCATGGTTACGGATGCAATAGAAAAAAATTCAGCTCAACCCCTTGCCAAATAGAATTAGACTTCCTAAATTAGCGCACATGAAGATGAATTCAGCAATCCGTTTCAACCGCTGGTGGTGGGGCTCTACTAAATAGAGTCCGTTTTGCTGATTTCATCAAGTGTTTTGTAAAAGGCTTTCGGACTCACCGAAGGCCTTTAATTTTTACCCTGAGAACTTTTAACCCCAACCCCTCCGCTCAAAATGACTCACGCAACTATAACCCCCACACCTCAAAGCGCCGTAGGCGCGACCTCACACCTCATAACCTCTGACAACGGTTTCTTTGACAAGTTCGGCGGCAAGTATGTTGCCGAAATCATCCGCCGTCCGCTCGACGACCTCGAAGCGGCTTTCAACAAGTACATCCATGATCCGGAATTCCTCGAAGAGCTCCGTATCATTCAGCGCGACTACATTGGCCGCGAAACGCCGCTGTACTTTGCTCCGACCGCCACGGAACTCCTGGGCGGCGCTCAGATCTACATCAAGCTCGAAGGCCTTGCCAACACCGGTGCGCACAAGATCAACAACGCCATCGGTCAGTGCCTTTTGGCCAAGAAGATGGGCAAGACCCGCATCATCGCCGAAACGGGTGCCGGTCAGCACGGCCTTGCCACTGCAGCCGCTTGCGCCAAGCTAGGCCTTGAATGTGTGGTGTACATGGGCGAGGTGGACGTTCGCCGCCAGCAGCCGAACGTGGCGACCATGGAAATGTACGGCGCCAAGGTCGTGCCGGTCACGAGCGGTGCCCGCACCCTTAAGGATGCCGTGAACGAAGCCATGCGCGACTGGGCTACGAATTTCAAGAACACGCACTATGTGCTCGGTTCTGCTCTCGGTCCGGCTCCGTTCCCGGATATTGTTCGTACCTTCCAGTCCATTATCGGTGAAGAAGTCAAGCGCCAGGCTGCTGAACGCAATATCGACATCGCTGCTGTGGTCGCTTGCGTGGGTGGCGGTAGCAACTCTATCGGCGTGTTCACTCCGTTTATCGAAGACAAGAATGTGCGCTTGATTGGTGCCGAAGCCGGTGGCATCGGTCCGAACAAGGGTGAAAACGCCGCCCGCATGACGGGTAACGCTAGCCGCGAAGGTATTCTGCAGGGTTACAAGAGCCGCTTCCTCATCGATGAAGACGGTCAGTCGCTGCCGACCCGTTCTATTTCGGCAGGCCTTGACTACATGGGAATCGGCCCGCAGCTTGCCGCCCTCGGCGAATCTGGCCGCGTGGAATTCACGGCAATTCTCGACAAGGAAGCTCTTGAAGCGGTGAAGTTCTTTGCCCGCAACGAAGGCATTCTCTTTGCTCTCGAAAGCGCTCACGCAGGTGCTGCCGCCATGAAGATTGCAAAGGAACTTCCGAAGAACAAGGCGCTTGTCATCAACATGAGTGGCCGCGGCGACAAGGACATCTTTATCACAAGCCCCGTGTTCCGCCCCGAAAAGTGGAAGGAATTCCTGAAGGCAGAACTTGTTCGCCTCGAAAACAACGAAGACATCCACGACGCCGAAATTATGACAAGGAAGTAATCACCATGAATTTAATGTCTCATCTTATTGCGGGTTTTCCTGACGCAGAAACTTCTATCGCTATCGCCGACGCACTTGTGAAGGGTGGCGCCAACATTCTTGAAATCCAGCTTGCCTTTAGCGATCCGAGTGCCGACGGCCCTGCCATTCAGACGGCTTCGACCATCGCTCTCGACAAGGGGTACTCCACCAAGCAGGGCCTCGAAATCGTGAAGAGGATTCACGATCGTCACCCTGAAACGCCAATCTACATCATGACTTACGGCTCGCTCGCCTTTACCCCCGGCGTCGAAAATTTCGTCAAGATGTGCAAGGACGTGGGCGTTTCCGCTTGCATCATTCCGGACTTGCCGTTCGACGGTGACGAAGGTCTGACTGAAGCTTGCAAGAAGCACGGCCTCGAAAACATTCCGGTGGCGGCCCCCAGCATGACCAAGGAACGCCTCGAAACGATGGCTTCCAAGGGCTTTAAGTACATTTACGCAGCACTCCGCGCGGGTACGACCGGTAGCGAAACTACCATTGACCAGGCAACACTCGACTTTATCGACACGGTCGGTAAGGGTGGCGCAAAAGTGCTTGGTGGCTTCGGTATCCGCAATGGAGAGCAATCCAAGGTGCTCAGCAAGCATGTGTACGCCGTGGTCGCGGGCTCCGTATTCGTGAACATCGTGCTGAACAACGAAAACTTCGCCGAAGGCCGCAAAAAAGCCATCGCCGAAATCGAGGCGAAGGCTAAGGAAATTTCGGGAAATTAAGTCAGTTCTTCTCTGAGAGAGAAAGCCGGTGGAGCGATTCCATCGGCTTTTTGTTTTACTTCTTGAATTTGACGGCGGTTCCGTAAGCAATGATTTCTGCGGAGCCTGCCATCACCGAGGCGGTTGCGAAGCGCACGTTCACGATGGCGTCTGCCCCAATCATTCCGGCCTGATTTTCCATACGTTCAATAGCGATGTTCCGAGCGTCGTTCAGCATCTCGGTGTAGCCGGCGATTTCGCCACCTACAAGCGTCTTGAGCCCGGCAAATACGTCGCGCACCACGTTCTTGCTAAAGACCACGCTCCCACGCACCATCTGAAGCGTTTCGATTTCTTTGCCGGTGATAAAGTCTGTTGTGTAGAGTTTCATATGTTCTCCTTTTTGTTTGTTTAAATATAAAACAATGCGCCCGAAAGGGTGTGCGCTTTATCGGTCTTATTTTGTTCTTGGTCGTGAAAAACTATTTTTGTCTTGTATATTTGAATTTCTTTGGAAAATGGGAGGCGTTGTGAAAATTTTTTTGGCGATGGCAGCGTTGATTCTTCTAGCTGCCTGTAGCGGTGACGGTTCTTCTACCGGAGCTATCGGCGGTTCTGGTAATGAGGCTGCTAGCGAATATAATCCCGTATCGAATACGGTTAAAGATTTACGAGATGGCAAGACCTACAAGACTGTGAAAATTGGCAATCAAGTCTGGATGGCCGAAAACCTTGATTATGAAACGGCCAACAGCATCTGCGGAGAAATGGAATACCTTACCTTGTACGGCTGTCTTTATTCATGGGACGAAGCAAAGACCGCATGCCCCGTCGGCTGGCGCTTGCCAAGCCAGGCGGAATGGAATACTTTGATTGAATTTGTCGGAGATTCTGCCACGGCAGGGAAGATTCTCAAGGCCACGAATACTTGGAGCGATAAAGGGCATTACAAAGACGGTACCGATGATTACGGCTTTACCGCATTGCCGGGCGGCGTACGCCTCCCGCAAAAGGGCAAGACGCATCAGTCGTTTGTCAGTTCGGGAGCCTTCTTCTGGAGCGCCACCGAGGTCGATGACGATGAGTCAATCACCTTGGTTCTGCGATACGAAAACGATGCAGCGACATTGTTCGAAAACTACAAGGACGCCGGCGTCAGCGTCCGCTGTTTGAAAAATTCAGTTTTAGGGGGCAGAACCCTTGTCTACTAATTACAGAGTTGCCTGGAACTGGTGGAATTTTTCCAGGAGTTCGGCGTAGGTCTTGGTGGATTCGAGCTGCGGGAACTGGGCAACGATGGAGTCCGGGGCGCAGAAGAAGCAGCCTTTGTCGGCCTGCTTGAGCATGCCCGTGTCGTTGAAGGAATCGCCCGAGGCGAATACCTTGAAGTTGAGGTCCTGCAGGTGCTTCACGACTTTCGTCTTCTGGTCGGTGAGTCGCAGGTGGTAACCCTTGATCATGTCGTTTTCGACTTCCAGGTTGTGGCAGAATATGGTCGGGAATCCGAGATTCTTCATGATGGGGTAGGCGAATTCCTGGAACGTGTCCGAAAGAATAATCACCTGGGCTTCGTCGCGGAGTTTGTCCATAAAGTCGCGGGCGCCGTCGAGCAAGCCGAGGTTTGCGATCACGTTCTGGATGTCCGAAAGCTTGATGCCTTCGCGTTCGAGAATCTTGATGCGGCCCTTCATGAGCACGTCGTAGTCGGGAATGTCGCGGGTGGTGAGACGCAGGTCCTTGATGCCGGTCTTTTCGGCGACGGCGATCCAAATTTCAGGGGCGAGGACTCCTTCAAGGTCCAGGGTAACGACACATTGCTTGGTAAACATAGGGCTATTTCTTCCGGTCTTTAATAATTTCTCTCAGGTCCGCAATCGTAATCTGGTACGGGGTGCGGCAGAAGTCGCAAATCACTTCGAGGTCCTTGCCTTCTTTTTCGAGATCCTGCAAGTCCTTGAGCGGGAGCGTTGCAAGCGTTGCCACGGTGCGTTCGCGGCTGCAGGGGCAGTAGGCCTTGGGGTCGATTTCTTTGACGATGTCGATTTCGTAGGGGCCGCGCAGCTGGTCCAACAGTTCGTCGAGGTCAAAGCCTTCGGGCGTGTTCATGTCGCAGAACTTCGGCAAGTTCTGGATGATGACTTCGATCAGGTTGATGTCCTTGTCTTCGAGGTCGGGGAAGGCTTCGATGTAGAAACCGGCGGCGTAGTCGAGCTTGCTCGGGTCTTCTTTATTGAAGGCGGCTTCGATGCCCACGGCCGAGCGGATCTGTTCGGACTGCAAAAGGTAGGTGGCGAGGTTCTGACCCATCGATACGGCGGGAGCCTCGATAATGCTTTCGTGGACGCGCTTGCCCTGTTCGTTCAGTTTGACGACGCGTACACTCTGCGGAATCAGGGCGGGTTCGTTACCGCCAACAGCTTGGAGTTCCGGCTGCGGAATCATGGCGCGGACCAAGCCCTGCGGCGTGGAGTCCGACTGCACCAACGTGATTTCGCCCGAGAAACGGGTGGTAAAGCTCACTGTGCCCGGGAACTTGAGCGAGGCGCTCAAGAAAATGCTTGCGATGGAGTTTTCGGCCAGGAGTTTGAGGGCGAAACCCTGTGCGTTATGCTTCTTGCCGATTTCGTTCATCGTCGCGGTCAAGTCGACGACAATCAGGCGGAAGGGCGTCTTCTTGCCCGTAGCGCGGATAATGCGGTCCTTGAAATTCATGGCCCAAAGATAGAATTTTAGACGAGAGGCGAGAGACGAAAGACGAGAGAAAGTTGGTGTTGTGTCATCCTGAGCGAAGAACCATAGGTTCGGAGTCGAAGGATCTAATGATTTTTAATTAGATTTCATAAAAAAGAGGTTTAATATGCAAATACTTTTCTTGATGGCTGATGGTTTCGAAGAAACCGAGTTTGTGACCCCGTTTGACTACTTGCAGCGTGCTGGAATCGATGTTGCCTTGGCGTCTATTTCGGGCAACACCGAAGTGGTGGGTGCCCATGGCCTTGCGATTGCGACCGACTTTGCTCTTTCGGGTGCCGATACAGCCGCTTTTGACGGCGTTCTTTTGCCCGGCGGCGGCATTGGCGTCAAGAATCTGAAGGCTTCTGCCGAAGTGGAAAAAGTTATTCACGAATTCAACGACAAAGGCAAGTGGATTTTTGCGATTTGCGCGGCTCCGCTGGTACTCAGCAAGGCGGGAATCCTTGCCGATAAGACTGCGACCTGTTTCCCGGGCTGCGAAAGTGAACTTGTCTGTAAAAAGTTCGTTGAAGACCGCGTGGTCGTAGACGGGAACATCGTCACGAGCCGTGGCGCAGGCTCTGCCGAAGAATTTGCTTTTGAATGCATTGCGCAGCTTGGCGGCCGCGAACTTACGGAAAAAATCCGCAAGCAGGTCGTGGCTCGATAGATTGCCGCTAACCTACAGAATGTTCGAGTTTAAGTGTCAGTAACTGACGGGCTTCCGTGGCGAATTCGCCCGGGAGCTCTTTAAATACATCTTTGCAGAATCCGCCGACCATCGCTTGGATGGCGTCTTCGCGCTTGATGCCGCGGCTTTCGAAGTAGAAAAGCTGGTCTTCGCTGATGCGGCTGGTCGTTGCCTCGTGTTCGGTGGTGGAGCTGGCGTTAGCGACGGTGATGTAGGGGAAGGTGTGAGCCGCACTCTTGTCACCCACGAGCATGCTGTCGCACTGGGTGTAGTTGCGGGCACCCGTGGCCGACTTGTGAATGTTCACTTCGCCGCGGTAGGCGTTGCTAGAATAGTCGGCGCTGATGCCCTTACTGATGATGGTGCTCTTGGTGTTCTTGCCAATGTGGATCATCTTGGTGCCGGTATCGGCCTGCATGTGCCCGTTGGTAAGGGCCACGCTGTAAAATTCTCCGACGGAGTTGTCGCCCAGCAGCACGCAGCTCGGATACTTCCAAGTGATGGCAGAACCTGTTTCGACCTGCGTCCAGCTGATGCGGCTGTTCTTGCCGGCACACTTACCGCGCTTCGTGACAAAGTTGTACACACCGCCGGCTCCCGTTTCACGGTCGCCCGCGTACCAGTTCTGCACGGTGGAATACTTGATGCTGGCGTTATCCTTCGCCACCAGTTCCACGATAGCGCTGTGCAACTGCTTGCTGCTGAATTCCGGCGCCGTGCAACCTTCGAGGTAGCTGACGCTCGCACCTTCATCAGCGATAATCAGGGTACGTTCGAACTGGCCTGCTTCCTTGTTGTTGATGCGGAAGTAGGTGGAAAGATCCATCGGGCACTTGACTCCAGGCGGAATGTAGACGAAACTTCCGTCACCAAAGACTGCGCTGTTGAGGGCCGCAAAGTAGTTGTCGCCAGACGGCACCACGCTTCCCAGGTATTCCTCGATGAGTTCGGGGTATTCCTTGATGGCGTCGCTAATGCTGCAGAACAAAATGCCCATTTCCATGAGCTTGCGCTTGTGGCTGGTGTATATGCTCACCGAGTCAAAGACCGCGTCCACGGCCACGTTGGCCAGTCTCTTCTGTTCGTCCAGCGGGATGCCGAGCTTTTCGAAGGTGGCCAAGAGTTCCGGATCCACGTCTTCAATCTTTTCGTGGCTTTTCTTGGTCTTCGGGGCGGAGTAGTAGACAATGTCTTGCAGGTCCACCGGAGCAAAACTCAGTTCGCCCCAGTTCGGCTGCTCCATGGTCTTGAGCTTTTCATACGCTTTCAGTCGGAAATCGAGCATGAACTGCGGTTCACCGCGGAGCTTGGATGCCCTGCGGATAACATCTTCGTTCAGACCTTTCTCGAAGGCCTCGTTCTCGATATCCGTTACAAAACCGTATTTATAGTTTTCGCTCATTTTACACCTTTTTTGCGCGTGCAAAGATAGTAAAAGGGGGACGATGCGTCCACTGTACTAGTGCAAATTACCATGACTAAGCCGCCCTACACGCAATTCAGCGAAAAATGAATGCCGAAAATGACAATTTTTGTCACAATTTTAAAGGTATATTTGTATGCGTAAAAGAGAGGTAAATTATGAATCGTTTTAGCATTGTAAATAACAATATCCTGTTTTCTTCGCTCCTGATGCTCGCTCCGGCTGTGTTTGGAGTCATGTTCTACGGTTCGGGTAGCGTTGTCGCATCGGTATCGGCCGCAATTGCCTATTTGAGCCTAGTCATCGGCGAAAGACTAGATTCTGCACAGAATTCCTAAAACAAGAAAGCTCCGCAGAAATGCGGAGCTTTTCTAAGGTTTGGGGCCTTCGACTTGTCGATTAGCGACGTCTGAAAGCCATTTGCTAATGCTGTCGCATTAGCGACGTCTTTCAGCCATTTCTTTCTTCAAGATGTCCATGACAGCGCCGAGGTCTGCCGGAGCCTTGAACACGGGGTTCGCGAACTTGGAGCAGATGTTTTCCAGCTTCTTTTCGTGGTAACCGACCTTGAATTCGGTGAACTTGAGGCCGTGTGCCGTGCTGATGACGACCACGTTTTCTTCCTTATCGATCTTGCCTGCGGCAACGAGCTTTTCAAGGGCGCCGAGTGCCACGCCAGTGTGCGGGCAGCAGTAGAGACCGATACGGTCGCCGCGGTGGGCGGCGTTGGCAAGTTCTTCTTCAGTGACGCTCACGACCATGCCGTTCGTCTTCTGGATGGCGCGTACGGCCTTCGGATAGCTGACCGGGTTACCAATCTGAATAGCGCTAGCGAGAGTCTTCTTAGCCTGCATCGGAACGAGCTTGTCAAAGCCGCGTTCGTAAGCCTGGAAGAACGGGTTGGCGTTTTCGGCCTGGGCCACGATAATGCGCGGAATGCGGTCGATAAGGCCCATGGCCTTGCAGTCTTCGAAACCCTTGGCGAGTGCGCTCACGTTGCCGAGGTTTCCGCCCGGGATAATCACGGTGTCGGGAACCTTCCAGCCCATTTCCTGGCAGATTTCCGGAGAAATCGTCTTCTGGCCTTCCACGCGGAGGCTGTTCATGGAGTTGGCGAGGTAGATGCGATTATCGGCAGTGACCTGCTGAACAATCTTCATGCAGCCGTCAAAGTCGGTGTCGAGGGCGAGCACGATGCTGCCGTTAGAAATCGGCTGGATCAGCTGGGCAACGCTCGTCTTGCCGGCGGGCAGGAACACGATGCTCGGGATGCCGGCCTTGGCGCAGTAGGCGCTCAATGCGGCAGAGGTGTCGCCGGTAGAAGCGCAAGCCACGGCGTCGATTTCGTGAATCTTTTTCTTGATGATGTGGTTCACCTGGCTCACGAGAACCGTCATACCGAGGTCCTTGAAAGAACCCGTGTGGGAGTTGCCGCAAAGCTTGACCTTCAGGCTCTTGATGCCCATTTCTTTTGCGAGCGGAGCGGCGTCAAACAGCGGGCTCCAGCCTTCGCGCATTGTGACGATATCTTCAATCGGCATGTCGGGGAGCACCATTTCGCGCTTGCTC
Source organism: Fibrobacter sp. UWT2 (assembly GCF_900142545.1). Lineage (NCBI taxonomy): Bacteria > Pseudomonadati > Fibrobacterota > Fibrobacteria > Fibrobacterales > Fibrobacteraceae > Fibrobacter > Fibrobacter sp. UWT2. Next base: position 157,281 of record NZ_FRBF01000004.1, read on the forward strand.
CAAATACCGCTCATGTCGGCCGGTTCAAAGCTCATGCGGCGTTCGGCAAAGAGCTTCTTCCATTCGTCGGGGCTCTTGCTGGCAAGGGCTGCGCGGTCGTGTTCGACTTCGAGCAGGCTACCGTCCACCTTGCTGCGGTAAATGACGTCGGTCAGCGGGTAAGTATCGTCCCCGTTGATGTTCCTAAAATGGGCGTTGAATTGAGACATAATATCCTCTAGTTTTTTCGGGGGTAAATATAGGAAAAATACGCGGTTATTTGTAGCCTAATTTGCTATATTCTTCACTGGAATTAGATGTTTAAACTCGGAGATCTGAGTGAAAAAGAAAACACTTTATTTTTGGTCCTTTTTTGTAACCATAGCATTCGTCCTGTCTGCTTGCATTTTCGAGTCCGATGACGATGGTCTTGAAACGTGGCTTTCTGATCGTGGTATGCCCAGCAATTACCAGGTGCAGACCCTGACCATCAATGACCTCAAGGTTGCCTCTGCGAAGACTTACCTTGATACGACGCCGAAATCGGGCAATGCGAATGCCGTTCTGGGCCAAGTGTCGAATCTTTCGCATGACATTGTCATGGATATCGCCTTCCGTGCCGATACGAATTTCTTGAATAAGCTGAAGTCCTCCGATACGTCGGGTGCGTTCCTCGGCCTGTTCTGGTTGCGTCCCCTGTATAACTCGAAGTTCTTCCCGGCGGATTCTCTGCCTTATAGTGAAGACCTCGATGTGAATGTGAGCTGGATTCTTCAAACTAGCACTAACAAGAAGTTCCTGGATAGCATCATGGACATCGATGACAGCACCTGGTACGCTGATTTGGCAAACTGGGAAGCGACTGGTTCCGTAGATACGGTTTACAGCGTGAAAATGGCCAAGGGTGATACTTCTATCCGCTTGGATCTTCCTTCTGAATTGGTGAAAGGCTTGAAAGAAATTGAAGGTTCTGCTCGCTTGCAGCTGCGTCTCTCTGCTCCTAAGGCAGAGCGTATTTACCGTTTCTATGGTGCTGGTACGGATTACCCGCCCCTTTTCGCCCTTTATTCCGATTCGACAACGTTCCTTAACCCGGCTCCCAGTCCGTTCCGCATGGCTGGACTCGTGAAGAGCCTCGAGGAATGTTCCGATTGTCCTGTATTGCATGGTGGTGTCAGCGGTGGCGTCCTTGATTCCATGATCGTGGAGTTCTCTCCGGAGCCGATCCTTGAGGCCTTGTCCGAATTCTACGGCGATGAATTCCCCTATGAAGGTGAAGACGAAAATGATGTTCGCCAGACGGTGATTTTTGCCCAGCTGACTATGGCCCGCGACGATTCCAAGGGTAGCAAGGAATTCAATTGGCCGATTCAAGTGGTTCCTGGCTCCTATGTGGATAGTGCCGATATGGTTTATGGCGACGAAGACTTGAGATACCGCCGTATGGAAAGGTATCTGCCCGATTCCGCAACCATCGTGAAGTCGGGACACCAGAACCTGGTCTTCCACGAAGGCGATTCGCTTACGCTTCAGCTGACTTACGGTCTCCGTGACTTCATCAATAAGGCAAGCGATGGCCGTAACATGAAGTTTGCGATGCGTCTGGGTATGCCGTTCTTGCAGGAAAAGAAGTCGCTTTATTCCGATTACAGGACGAATACGGAAGATACGCTTTATATGGCTGATGGAACGCCGCTCTATATGTCCAAGGGCGATACCATTACCAAGTATTTCAGCTACTTCGATTACGCCCGTTACGATTTCTCGACGGCTGTGGAAAATCCGATGACCCTCAAACTTTGGCTTGCTTCCAAGCGGGGGGATAAATAATGAAAAAGTTTTTGCTCGCATTAAGTGTTTTTTCTGGTTATGCCTTTTCTTCGATGATTGGTCTTGAAGCCCTGGGCGAAGAGCAGGTGATGGGCGGTACTGCTTCTGCAGCGGGCCGCGGTTTTGCCGGTAATGCCAAGACGGGCGATGCCGAAGGTTTGTCTGTCGTGAACCCGGCTCGTTTGGCTTTCGATGCGAAGGTCGTGTTCAACTTGAATTTTGCCATGGAAATGGAAGATGCCCGAAATAAGGGACATCATTATTCCCTTTCCAATATGTCCATGCCGTCTTTCAACCTGTCGTTCCCGATGGGTTCCTTTGGCGCCATGGGTCTTTCTCTTTGGCAGCATTATGCGTCTTCGTTTAACGAAGAATCCAAAAATGAGGAAATCGGTTCGGACGTGAAACTGGAATACCAGGGCAGCGTTTATGAACTGGTGCCTACCTATGCCGTTCGTTTGCCGTTCTTGCGCTCTTTCTCTCTTGGTGCGTCTGCCCATGTCGTTATGGGTAATACCTCTAGGAACTTGACTCTTGGTGGAGACGATTCCTCTGTCGATAAGAGTGATACCTGGGCATCCGGCAATTATGTGATTTCTGATTACGTGGACGGTACTTGGGAAATCAAGAATCATCCTGCTTATTACACGGGTGCACTCCAGTATCGCGGAAAGATGGTGTCCTATTTCTTCTCGTATACCACGGGCTACACCTTGAGCAACACTCTTGATTACAACTTCAGATTTAGCGAACTGGACACTTTGGCTGCCACTCGCTCTGTCCGTGAAATCGAAGTGCCCGCCATGCTTGCTACCGGTATCAATTACCGTTTGGCCAAACGCCACAACATCATGATGGATTTGACTTGGCGCGCTTGGGATAAGGATGTTCAAAACATCGCCGGCGGTTGGAATATGCCGACGACCACCGAAACACAGACGGATTTTATGGTGTCGTTGGGTTACCAGTGCGATGGTTCGCCGCTGTTCTATGAATCCTATTGGAACCGAATCAACTATCGTGCCGGTGCGTGGTATAGAAATTGGTATGTCAAGGACGTCTTTGAAGTGGGCGGCTCTCTTGGTGGGGGATTCCCGCTGGGCCGTAAGGGAACCACGATTGATGTCGCCTTGCAGGGTGGTAAGCGTTTTGCCGATACCAAGTCGGAGTGGGAAGAATTGTTTATCGGACTTCGAATCGGTTTGACCGGTATCGCTGCTTGGGGACAGACCCGATAGGATTTTTAATGAAGGAGGCCTAGTATGGCTATAAAAAAAGAAACTGAAACAAAGTCTAAGGTTAAGACTGCGAAATCCGCGACTCTCAAGGCGATGAAAGATGCCGAAGAGAAGGCTGTGAAGGCCGTGGCCAAGGTGAAGAAAGCCGCAGCAACCAAGGTGTCCAAGATTTCGGACGAAGTGAAGAAGGTCGCAGCCAAGAAGACGACTGCCTCCAAGACGGCAACAACGAAGACTGCAGCAACTAAAACTGCTGCGACGAAGACTGCCGCTACCAAGACGGCTACGACGAAAACTGCAGCTGCAATGAAGGCCGCTGCCGCAAAGACAACTGCAACGAAGACTGCAAAGACTACGGCTAAGGTGGCAACGAAGGGTGCTTCTACGAAGGCTTCCAAGGCCTCTGAAAAGGAAGTCGCCAAACTCGCTCAGTCTTTCGACGCCGAATACCTGGTGCTCATGCAGAAGGATCCGAACTGGATGCATGCCTTCTGGGAAGTGTCCGAAAACAGAATTAACGAAGCGAAGCACGGTAAGGGAAAAATCGTTCTTCGCCTGTTCGACATTGCTGACGACCTTACGGTGCAGCGCGGCAAGAAGCGCAAGTTCCGCGATGTCGAAGTTCCGGCAAATGCCCGTAGCTGGTATGTCGAAAATACCGCCGGCAAGTCCTGCGTTGCCGTTCTCGGCGCCGTATCTGGCAAGAACTTCAAGCCTATCGTGGAATCGGCTCCGGTTATGACTTTTGACAAGTCCGCTGCCGCTCCTGCCGAAGATGATGCCTTTGCCAAGGCTTCTCTCGGTGGCAATACCCTCGGCAACTTTATGAGCTCCGGATTCTCGAGCCAGACGGCTGAATCTTGGCTCAAGAAGCTCGGTGGCAACTTCGGTAGCTCTTCGGAATCGATGTTCTCGGGCGCCCTTTCTAGTGCTGCCCTCCAGTCGAACAACATCGAAGTGGCCAAGGATTCCGTGAACTACGGTAAGGATTTCTTCCTGTGGGTCAAGACCCGCTTGATCGTTTACGGTGGAACCCGTCCGGATGCACACCTCCAGGTGCGCGGCGAACCGTTCCCGCTGAACCCGGATGGCACCTTCAGCTTTGAAGAAGATCTGCCGGATTCTACCAAAATCATTCCGGTGTTTGCGACCGACAAGGATGGCGATTTCCCGACCACGATCGTTCCGATTGTCGTGAAGCGCACGGAGTAATCCGTTTTAATGGGAGCTCCCGGAAAAATCATTTTCCTGATGCACGCACATTTACCTTTTGTGCGGCATCCGGATTATAAACGCTTTTTCGAAGAGAATTGGCTGTTTGAGGCTATTGCCGAAACGTACCTGCCCTTGGTGCAGGCGATGCGCCGTCTCTTGGAAAAGGGCGTGCCCGGGACGCTTAACTTGAGCGTTTCGCCTCCGCTTATCGAGATGCTTTCGGATAAGAGTTTGCTTGACAAGTTTTCGGAGCATTTAAAGCACCAGCTCAAGTTGATTGAAAAAGAAGTGGCCCGCAACGCGGGCACGGATTTAGAGACTCTCTCGCATTTTTACCTTTCGCGTCAGCACACGCTGATTGATTTGTGGGAAAACCGCATCCATCGCAACTTGCTTGCGGAATTCCTGGAACTTGAAAAGGCGGGAAAGTTGAACTTGCTCACTTGCGTGGGCACGCACCCGTTCTTGCCGGCGTACCAGAGCGATCCTGCGTCTATTCGTATGCAGCTTGATGTTACGGTGAGAACTTTTGAACGGGCCTTTGGCCGTAAGCCCATGGGCGTATGGCTCCCGGAATGTGGCTATTTCCCGGGGCTCGACAAGTACCTTGCCGAATTCGGCTTGCATTACTTCTTCTTGGAAACTCACGGCGTGCTTCTTGCGTCGCCCACGCCCAAGTACGGCGTGTTCACGCCGCTGCGTACCACGCAGGGGCTTTACTGCATGGGCCGCGAACAGAAAAGTTCCATGGAAGTCTGGAGCCGCCGTACGGGTTACCCGGGGCATCCCGAGTACCGCGAATTTTTTACGGATATCGCCAAGGAACGCCCGCGCGATTATTTAGGAGAATACTTCTTTGCCGGTGACACGCCCATTGATTCGGGCTTCAAGTACAACCGCATTACCGGTGGCGAACATAAGGAAATTTACCGCCCGTGGAATGCCATGAAACTCGCCGAAGACCATGCGAGACTTTTTGTGGTGAATCGCGAAGCGACCATTTCGGAATTGCTGGTGAATATGGAGGGCCACAAGGCCGCCATGCTTTGCCCCTACGATGCCGAACTTTTTGGTCACTGGTGGTTCGAAGGTCCGATTTTCCTTGAAGAAATGCTGATGCGTGGTGCGTCTTCGGCTGTGTTGGAATTCGCAGGTGCCGATCAGGTGATGACTCAATCTGCTGATCCTGATGCACATGAACCGGCCTTCTCGAGCTGGGGCGAAGGCGGCTTTGGCTCTGTCTGGATTAACGGTGAAACTGACAAGTATTACCCGCAATCGTATCGCATGCGCGCCATGATAGACCATTTGATGTCTATCCGCGAAAAGATGGGAGCAACATCACCGCGCGGAAAACTGCTCACGCGCTATATCAAGCAAATGGAACGTGAACTGATGCTTTTCCAGTCTTCGGACTGGGCGTTCATGATTCACAACCATTCCGCAGAAGGCTATGCCCGTCGCCGTTTAGACGACCATTATAAAAATGGTCATGATTTGTTTGCTGAAGCCTGCAAGGCCATTTTGCGCAATACAGAAAAGCCGGCGGCCAATTCTGTTCTGCCGAAGCTAGAAGCGACCGACAATATCTTCAGCTGGCTGTAGTCTAATAAACAATTATAAAGTCTTTTAGTTTGCCGCTGTTGCCGGCTCTAAAGCGATATACCCCAGGAACCATAAGGGACTTGACTTCGTTTTCGTCAAGGCAATGGGTGTAGTTATCGTACTTGATTTTATGGACTAGGTTTCCGCGGCGATTGCGAATTTCGATGAAGTCCTTGTTTTGGGGAAGCGGCGTAAAGCATAAGGCGCCGTGACGCCAGGGGGTGGGGTAGGCTCGTAGGGTGGAATCCTTAAAGTGCGTCGGAATGGTATTTTCTTCGTTAAAGCGACTGAATACCCAAAGAATAGAATCGACGCTGGATTTGCGAAGGAATTCCGTACGGGCAGAGTCGATGCTGTTGGTGGAGGGTAAAAAGCGGATGGAGTAGGCGTTTGGCTTAATGGCTATCGCCGAGGCCGTTCCTACGAATTTTGACATGTCCGGAGAACCGTTTACGTGGTAGTAGTAGGCGGTGTAGTCAAGAGAGCTGGTTTCAAATGCACCCGATTCGGATTTTGTATGGAATTGTGGCCATCGGGGCTGATCACTTGTGATCCAGAAGGTCGAATCGACTAGAGAACTTCTGTCGCCCGTAAAAGCAAGCCTGATAGCGAAATCGTGGAATAGGGAATCTGCGGAAAAGCCCTGGCTTTTAGCGACTTGATCCAACTGGTATTGGAACGACTTAGTTGGCGCCTTTGTGAAATTTTCCCAGATAAGCCTGTTGGTCTTGTGGCTTACATGGTTGTGCAGGTACAAAAAGAATATGCCTGCGCCATAGGGCTTGTCCAGGTTCTTATAAGGTAAACCCACGTTCCTTGCCAATTTGGGAAGGTAGGTAAAATAGTCGTCTACATCGGGGGCGGCTAATTCTTCGACGCCAGAGGCGGAGGCTTCGAACCAGAAATTGTACTGGGGCATTTTGCTGGAATAACGGAACTGAACCGCATGGTACATTTCGTGGGCCGAGGTGATGCGGAGCGCCGGCATGAAATTCTTGACGTAGGAGTATTTGTAAGCCTCGTTGACAAATTCTTCGGAGGCGCGGGGGTATGTGCAGACTTTGTCGTTGAATTCTACGGTGTCGATGATGGGGTTCGTTTCAGGTACATGCCTAAAGTCGTTTTCCATCAGCATTTCGCTTTCTTCGTTGTCGAAGGGGATGGTAAGCCCAAAGCATGCGCTGCATGCAGAGTCCATTACGGCCTTGTAATTCTGCAGCAGGTAGATGTCGATGACTTCGACGGGGTAGAGACCGTCTTGAACCTTTTTTTCGTAATGGTGCGTTTCGGAAGTTCCCTTGGGCGGAAGCATTCCTGATTTATTGACGTGGAAGTCCCAGGCGTATTCAAGAGCCTTTTCCAGGGAATCGATGTGCGCAACAGTCGTCTTGTGCGGACCATTCAAGGTGTAGAATATTTCAAAATGCTTCGTGGTGCGGGTATAGACACTGTCGTAATAATCTTTAGCGGTACAACCTGAACTTGTCGTGCGTGCGTATGCCTTGGTGGAGGCTAGCATCTGCGTGACGTTTTTGTTTTTCTTGCTGTTCAGGTAATTCAATATTTGTGCCGTGCCGCACTGGTGTTCGGCAAAGGCGGAACTTGTGGCGAACAAAAAGAGCGAGGTTAAGGCGAAAATCAGTTTCTTCATTTGCTTCCCCCAAAGACTTTTTCTTCGTCTAAAATTTGGCGCGCACGCTCTCGGATTTCTGCAGGCACGGTAAGCGCCTTTTGATGGTGCGGCTTGATGCGTGCATCGACCATCAGCGGGGCAACGCACCCCCAGTGCTTTTCGAGAACTTGGGCGTGGTAGCCGAAAACATCCTTCGCCGGGTCAGAACGAGTAAAGGTGAGCCACAAGAAATCGCGAAGGTTGCCGCTGTCCAGAGAAGAATCCAATGCGGAATCGACAATCGAAATCCAGGGGTAATTTTCGCGGAATTCCCAGTGGGCGAGTGCCGCTTCAATTTGTGCCATAAAGGCATCGCGTGCGGCTTCGTCGTAGGTGGGACCTTGCAAAACAATCACGCCCGGCATAGCGATTTTTGCCGAGGTGATTCGCGGGATTTTGAGTGTCTGCAAATCTTCAGGATTGTTGCGGAGCTCGCGCTTCTTGGTGCCCGCGGCGGCGAGCGTCAGCTTGGAACCGTGATTCAGCTTGCTTCCGGTGTAGTCAAGCGTGTCGATGCTAGTACTCGTTTCAAAATGCAAGTCGCGGCTAAAGTCGATGCGCTCCAGCACATGTCCGAAGAATCTGGCGATATCGTTGACATCGATTTTGCGGCCGGCTTCTTCGTCTTCGGCGGCGGCAATCAAAAGGTACTTGGTGAGGCTCGCCTGATTGAATCCGAGAATGGCGTTCGCCGTCTTCAAAAGTTCAAGCGGCTCGCGGTCTTCGGGTTTGGCGTAAGGCCTAAAGCGTTCGTGGGCAAGCGCTAGGCAAAGCGGGTGGACTCCGGCGTCATCAACGGCGTGTAGAGCTACAAGTCCTGGAATCGATGCCGGAACCATGGGCTTTGTAATCTGGTGAATGAAGCTTCCGAACAAGGTGTCTTCTTGTGGCGGGCGCCCTACGACCGTAAAGGGGTAGATGGCGTTCTTCTTGCACAAGACTTTTTTGACTTTCAAGAATGGGAACGGATGCCTATCGGAATAGTAGCCGATGTGGTCGCCGAAGGGCCCTTCGGGCTTTAGATCCGGCTGGAGTTCGCCAAGAATGCAAAAATCCGCGTCGCTTGAAACTAAATAACCGTCGTGGATAAAGTAGCGGAAACGTCTGCCGCCGAGCATGCCTGCAAACAAAAGTTCGCTCAAGTTTTCGGGCATGGGCATCACGGCAGCCACCGTCTGCGCGGGCGTCCCTCCGATAAAGATGCTGACCTTGAGCGGTCTGCCTTCTTCAATCGCCTTTTGGTGGTGTCTAGCGATATCGCGCTTGATTTGGTAATGCAGGCCGCATTCGTCGCTGGCGTATTCGTTGCCAGAAATCTGGATGCGGTACATGCCCACATTCGTTGTCATGATTGATGCGTTTTCGGCGGGGCGAGTCGCCACCTGCGGAAGCGTGATGAAGGCACCTCCGTCTTCAGGCCAGCAAACGAGCTGCGGCAAGTCCGATAGCTTGCGTTCCTTAAAATCCTTAAGGCTTCCGCTCTTTTTCGGGAGCGAATGCAGGCCTGTGCGGGCAGCCCTCAAAAGCTTGGCGGGCGAGGCGTGCTTAAAGAATTCTACCGGATTCGACTTGAAAAGGACTGCGGTCTGCGTTCCCTTCAGAGTGTCGCGGAACAGGTAATCGAGCCTCTCTTGGGAGCCGAAAATATTGCAGACGGCCCTAAATGGGCTTCCTTTGACATGTTCGAATAGAATGGCTGGACCATTATTCTCAAAAGCTTGGCGCGCGATTTCGGGCATTTCCAGGTACGGATCCACTTCACGCTGAATGCGCTTGAGCATGCCTGCTCGTTCAAGATCCAGCAGTGCCTGTTCCAAGTTTTTGTACATGGAAATCTCGCTGCTATCCGGCGGTAGCGGATTGGTCGATGGCGTTGAACCCTTGAGTCTGTTTCTTGCTTTCGATGGCGGCGAGGGCTTCGCGAGTATCCTTGCGGCTAGCGATAGCGTAAACAATGGATGCGTTGTCCATTACCTTTGCGAAGGCATCTTCCGGAAATTCGCTGAACCCCTGGAACGAGAATTCGTCGTAGCAGGCGGTCATATTGCCTTCGTCGGTAAACTGGTGGCTCGCATTAAAACCGCGGAACGGTCCCTTGTCGAGACGGACCATGATTTTCCCATTATTGATTGCACTGATGCGGCCCGTCCAGCTAATCTTGCGGAAACCGACCATTACCGTGTAACGAACGATTTCGCCAGCTTCAATGGACTGGGGCAACGTGTAATGAATAACGGGAGCTTTTCCGATAGTCACGTTCATGGGCGCATAGCGCATGGTCTCCAGCATATTCGCCAGAGTATATTCTTGCCATGAAGTTTGACTGTATTGCACCATATCTAATAATTTAGCAAAAGAATTTTCAAATGGAGTGCGTTTAAAAAATAAATTGCACTTTTTATTGCACTTCGTTAAAATTCAAAATCGACTGCGCGACGTTCGGTCACGACCTTCTTGACGAAGGAAACGATTGCCAAATGTTCCGGATGGTTCTGATAAATGTCGAGAGCGGCCTTGGTGTGGAAGGTGGTGTCGAGTGCGATATCGTATTCCACGTCTCCGTTGCCCAGTTCGGCCTTGTTGAAGTTCAATCCCGATTCAATGCTCAAGAGTCCAGGGATCTTTCCAGCCAAGGCGTGGAAAGCGTCGACCATCTTCTGGCCGTTTTCTTTTGCGGTAGCACCTTCGGCTTCGCTCTTCAATTTCCAAAAAACAATGTGACGGATCATGAGTTCCTCTTTTGGTTATAAATTTGTTTGTACAGGTCCAATTGCCGTTTAAAGCAATCGTTCCAACTGAATTTTTCGGCGTAGGTTCGGGCGTTCGCCTTCTTTTGGCTTAAATCCGAACGGTAAAGTTCCACAATCGCTTCTGCCAGGGCTTCGGGCGTGCGCTTTCTTAAGATGACGCCTGCGCCGGAGTTTTGCACATGTTCGGCGGCGGCACCGGTGCTTGCGCCAATCTGGGCGTTTCCGCAGGCCATGCTTTCGAGAATCGAAAGACCGAAGGTTTCCCAGCCCGAAAGGGCGAGTCCAAGGTCGACGCTGGCGTAATGCCTTGCCATTTCATCAATGGACGAAATGAATCCGGCGTACTGAATGTGCGTGTGCTTCTGGACGGCTTCTTCCACTTGCGGCAGGTACGGGCCTGTGCCTGCAAAGACAAGGGCCGGTTCGCAGCCAAGTTTTTCTGCAATCAGGGGGTAGGCGCCCAGCAAAAGCTCGATTCCCTTTTCTTCGCAAAAACGGTGCGGGAAAAAGATCGTGAGACGTTCAGGCCTTCCGGCTTTCAGCTGCAGAACCAGCTTTTCGTCTCGTTTTTTCGGCGAAAACATCTGGATGTCGCAACCCAGCGGAATCCAGTGGGATTTCGGCAGGTGATTCTTTTCGAGTCGCTTCAGGACTTCGTCGCAAGAAACTTGGATGCCGTCAAAATGCTTGAATTCTTGTCTGGCGTACCAGAAGGCGACCTTCTTGGCCAAAATGCCTAGCGTGCGGCCAAACTTATTCGTGACCGGGCGCTGCACATAGGTGATGGGAAAGTCGGCGTGCCAGAAACTTAAAAGAATCGCTTCAGGAACGACCTTCTTGGCTACAAGGCGCACCACAGTCGGTAAAATATAGGGCGAACCGACTTCGATCACTTGGGGCTTGTACTTTTCAAGGATAGGCCTAATCTGCGACGGCCTCCACATAAAGCGGTATTCCCACTTGCCCGGGAATCTGTAAGCTTCCACGTGCTCGATAACGAGCCCTTTGCTCTTTTGTTCGGTATAGGTCTTGGAATCCGGCATCACGAAGACAGACAGGACTTCTTCCTGTTGTTCGTAAAAGGCCATCTTCTGCAGGTGGTAGCGGCGAACGCCACCGCCCGAGGGACTCCAGAAATTGTTAAAGTCGACGATGGTGAACATTAATTGATCTCGATTTCTTCTTGCATTCGATTCGAAAGCGGATCGATCGAAAGTGTGCCCTGGTACAGCTGATTGTTGCCCAGACGCTTGGAATCGACGGTCAAGAACATATTGCCGCCCTTGGATTCCAGCCAGTAAATGGCGTCGGAATCGCGCAGGTAGGCGCGCGGCCCCACAAGGCCTTGTTCAGAATCAATGAGTTCGCCGCCAAGGAACATGGGAATGTCCAGGGCCTTGTACAGGTCGAGAATGACTGAGGAACGCCGTTCGTGAATGTCCGAAAGGTCGGCATGGTCCGAAACCTTCAGGTGGTCAAGACCGTCAATGACTACGACCAAATTCTGGTGTTCCTTGACTTCTTCCTTCAGGTTCTGGAGCAGAACGATGTTGTCGAAGTTGTTCTGGTCGTCCCAAATTTCAAGACGGTTGTTGCGTACGAACGCCATCAGGTCGCGAGTGGCTTCCAGAATCTTCTGGTTGACCGCTTCGTCTGCGCTCTGCTTGCGGACGGTCAATACCGATTCGCCAATGAGCATGGCCACCAGTCTGTCGAAAATCTGGCGGCGCGGCGTTTCAAGGGCGATGTAGATCAGCTTGAGGTTCGGGTTGCTTTGGATCAAATCCAAGGCGAGGCTCGAAAGGAGCGTGGTCTTGAGACCGAAAGGCTTCGAAGAAACGTAGAAGCACCCGGACTGGATACCGTCAATTTCTTGCGTCAGTTTCGGGAAGGTGTTCAGGGAATAACCCACGCTGACATCGGGCGGGCAGCCCATGGCCGTGTCGAAGTTTTCCTTGATGTCCTGCAACAGCATAGAACGACGGTGGGTGTGAACCGTATCGACGCCCGTATTTTCCACTAACGAAATCAACTGGTCGGCGCCGTTTTTGCGGACCACCTGGTCAACGGTTTCGTCTTTGGGAAGCACGATGGACTTGAGTTTCAAATTCAGACGTTCCGCCATCTTCAGGTATTTCTGGATGCGGTATTCCTGTTCGCGGCGGTCCTGTTCGCGCCTGAGAATCACGGTGACCGATTCTGCACCACAGGCCTTCAACTTGTACAGGTGACTCAAGGAGAGTTCCTGGTACATGGTAGAAGATACTCCGGGAATGCCGGCGAGGTCTGCGGTCAAGGCGTCGAAGAATCCTTCGACGACAATCGGTTTGGTAACATCGGACTGGATGTTGAACGGAATGTCGCTGGGTCCCGAGGCGTAAGAAACATACGTGTGCGGTCCGTCGTTTTCGTTAATCAGTCGACCGTAGACGGAATGAATCAGTCCCTTGGAGTTGCGTGCGGGGATTGTAATGCGGGGCTCGTGGTAGGCATCCAGGTTATCCAGGTAGAAACTGATCTGGTGGCGTTCAATGCCCGACATCATGCAAAAACTCACGAACGGTTCCGGATCGCCGCTGTAATAGCCAATGCCGTAAAGTTGGGCCTGGCCAATACTCCAGCCGCGTGCCGCCAGGAATTCTGCAGAAGAGGGGCTTTTGCAGGCAGCCCAGTGGCAGTAACGCACAAAGTTTTCAAGAACCTTGGACTTTTCGCCGCCGATTTCCTTAATCCACGGGTGCTCTTCTTGCAGGTCGTGTTCCGGTTCCAGATTTCCTAAAAAGTTGACGGCCTCTGCTCGGGCGGCCGGTTCGTCCATGCCGTTAAAGCGGCTGCGCATGACGAATTCGACGAGGTCGCCCTCGCTTCCGCACTGCAGGCAGCGGTAGCGCCAGTAACCCAGGGCGTCGTAAAAGAACAAGGACGTTTCTTCGGGCGAATGAAACGGACAGCATGCAATCAGGTTTCGACCCCAGCGACTTAAGGGAATGCCCAACTGTCGCGGATGGGTTTTCGCTCGCATAACAATTCCTGCGTGTTCTTGATCGATAATCATTGGACGCCTCTCTTTTATACACTAAAAATCTAGTTATTTCTCTTCCACGGGAGTACAGAAATTTATTTTTACGGCATGATTGTCCTTGGTATAGATCCTGGTTCCATTACGACTGGCTACGCTTTTATTGAAATGGGTTCGGCAAAGCCGAACGTACTTGAATATGGAACGCTGCACGCTCCTGCAAGTCATGCGCTTGAAGACCGCTTGCTTCATATTGTATCGGAACTGGAGAAATTGTTGGACAAGTATAAGCCGGAATCCTTCGGGATGGAAGGAATCTTTTTTGCCAAGAATGCCAAGAGTGCTTTGGTGCTGGGGCATATTCGCGGAGCCGTGTTGGTGGCCTGCCGCAAGCGTGGCATGAGTTATAGCGAATACAGCCCGCGCGTCGTTAAGCAGGCGGTGACAGGAGACGGCAATGCCTCCAAGGAACAGGTGGCCAATATGATTTTTGCGCGTCTCGGCATTCAAGGCGGCGATCTTCCGCTGGACGCTTCGGATGCTCTTGCCATTGCCTGGACTCATGCAAATCCTTCTCCGTTAAATGATGCGGTCTCAAAGGTATTGGGTAAAAAGAAGGTGGTGCGCAAGAAAAAGGCTACGACCAAGCAGTGGTTGGATTTGATTGAAAAAATGGGAGGGCATGTCTGATGGACTCCAAGATTTGTTACGGCCTTCGCCCGGTTGATTCCGCTGATTTTGTCAAGGTCGATGGCTATACTGTTGATAAACAAATTCTAGAAGATTACAACAAATTAAAAGAATCGCTGTCAAAGTTCGGATTTGCACTCCGCATCGAGTCGGCGTATCGCCCCTTTGAAAGGCAACTCTCGATTTGGAACCGCAAGGCTAGCGGCGAACTGAAGCTTCTTTCCGCCGAAGGACTCCCCATGGAGCGCCCGAGCGACGAAGAAGATTTGATGTATGCGATTTTAACGTGGTCGGCGCTCCCTGGTGCAAGCCGTCACCATTTAGGGACCGACCTGGATGTCGTCGATGGCAACGCTTGTCCCGCCGGTTACGAGGTGGAACTTACTCCCGCCGAATGTGACGGCATGTTCCGCCCCTTCCATGAGAAACTGACCGAACTGATGGGGGCGGGGGAGTCCTTCGGCTTCCAGCGCGTCTTCGTGCCTGGCCGCGGTAAAATCCAGCCCGAAAAATGGCACATTGCGCATTTGCCCACTTCGCGGAAATATTTGGAAAATTTCTCGCTGAAAAACCTTCGCGCTCTCTATGAGAAAACCGATATTGCCTGCAAGTCTGCCTTGCTGGATAATCTGGAAACTCTTGCCCACGATTATATCTATCCCTATTTTGTATAAGACCGATGCGTTCTACCCTTTCACAAGCCTTTTCTGAATACGGTCGTTCTGTTCTGGGAACGGCACTTCGCTACATCCCTTGTAAGGGCCGTTGTCGCCTTTTGGTGATTGCCGGTATCCATGGCGAAGAACCGGAAACGACTTTTCTTTTGAGTCGTACCCTGCGTATGTTCGAAGAGCCTTTTGAATCGGTGGCCTTTGTTCTGTGTGCTAATCCAGACGGCGTGACTCTTGGAACTCGGGGTAATGCCAATGGGGTAGACTTGAACCGCAATTTCCCGACGGCTAATTGGAACGGCGAACCGGTACAAACTCGTTCCGTTCTGGAAGCTCCGCGCGACACTCTGCTTTCTGCAGGGGCGGTTCCCGGAAGTGAACCGGAAACGGCAGCCCTTGTGTCGCTCATTCAAAAGCTTGCCCCCGAAGCCATTCTTTCGATGCATGCACCCATTGCCTGCGTCGACGCCCCCGTTCGCTCGGCGATGGTGGATTCGCTTTGTGAAGTCTTCGGCGTTCCGTGGCTGCCCGATATCGGGTACCCGACACCCGGCAGCCTAGGCACCTGGTGCAAGGAACAAAAAAGTCCAGAGTGCATTACTCTGGAACTTCCTAGAATGTCTTTAGAGGCTTTGTTTGACCGCTACGCCCATTCCTTTGCGGAATGGCTTAAAACGGTCTAGCGGCGTTCTTCAATCTTGTTCTTTTCGGCGTTTTCAATGATGCGCTTACGCTGGACGAGCCCGATGGTGAATCCGACAACCAGGTAAGTGGAGCAAAGGATCAGCAGGTATTCCAGAATAAACGGAACCTTTTCCGAAATAAACAGGAAACCGCAGATGTAGGTGATCACGATCAGAATGGCCTGGCCGATGTTGAACAGCTGGTTCTTGCGGGGCTGGAGCTTGGGCAAGAAGAGCGGGCTCACCATCAGAAGACCGGTCACGAGCATCACCAGCACGGGAATCACCAACATGGGGCTTTCGGGATTTTCGAACAGGCCGTTGGACTTCAGGTACACAATCAGGATTGCGTTGATTGCACCTGCGAAGGTGGACGGAAGACCGGAGAAGTGGTGGTGATAGGTGTCAGAGTCGCAGGCGTTGTACTTGGCGAGGCGCATGGCGGCGCAAAGCACGTAAATGGAGAACGTCACAATCAGGAGCACTCCGTTTGCCTGGAACCAATCCGGGGACAATGTCTTGTAGGTGAAGAAAACCGTAAAGGCCGGAGCGAGGCCAAAGGCAATCAGGTCGGCGAGGCTGTCGAACTGGGCGCCGAATTCGGAGCTTGCATTTACGAGGCGGGCGGCAAAGCCGTCCAGCTTGTCCAAGAGAACGCTCAAGATAATGAAATAGGCACCGGTACGAATAGGATCAGATGTCGTAAAGGAACTGAATGCGCCGGTCACCCAACAGATGGCAAAAACGCCAAGAAGAAAATTCATGCTGGTAAACGCATTCGGCAAAATAAAACGAGATTTACCCATAGGGGCCTCCACTAAGAAGTATCACGCTAAAAATAGTTTTTTTATAGGCTAAAAGCAAAAAAACGCCCTGTAAACGGGCGCTTTCAAAAGCAGTAAATCTGTTTTTTTTATTTCGCAGGTTCTGCGATGGGAGTAATCTTCCAAAGGGCTTTTACGCCGGCTGCGACAACGAGACTCTGGGGCGGAGCATAGGGATCTTCTTCGGTGGGGAAGTTGGTCCAATGCTTGGTCGAGAACTGGTAGTACTGCGTCGGGCGGTACATCACCGGAATCACCGGAATCGTTTCCATGAAGATGCGGTTCAGCTCGCGGTATGCCGCAATCAGGTCCTTCTCGTTGGTGAGGGCGGGAATTTTCTGGAGCAACTTGTCGGCGTCTTCGTTCTTGTAGCGGCCCTGGTTGGCAAAGGCTTCTTCGCCAATTTCCTTGAAGGAAACGGAACCCATGACCTGGTCAAAGCGGTTCCAGGGAGAAGCTGCAGAAAGTTCTGCCGTCTGAGTCTTCATGGCAAGGTCGAATGTGCCCTGTCTCAGGTTCTTGTCCCATACGCTATAGTCGACAAATTTTTCTTCGGCGGTAAGTCCGATTTCGTGGAGCGATTCCACAATCACCTTGATGGCGTCTTCCCAGTCGGTCCAACCCTGCGGACATTCGATGGTGAAGCTGCGAACGGGCTGCTTCTTCTTGTCGATTAGCTTGCCGCTATCGTCCCAGTTGTAACCGGCGGCAGTCAAGATAGACTTGGCCTTTTCGATGTCGTAGGCGTAGCCGTACTTGTCAGCATCTTCCTTGTTGAAGAACTTGGATTCGGTGCCGAAAGGCAGGATGAATCCCGGCTGAATGACGGGGGTGTAGTTCGAAACGGCGCGGGACTTGATCTTCTCGAAGTTGATGGCGTGCATCATGGCGCGACGGAGTGCCACGTCGTTGAAGGGGGCGCTCTGGTGGGCGATGAGAAGAGTCGTGATGGACCCAGGGAGGTGGTACGGTTCGTTGCGGCTCCAGGCGCGGATGCTATCCTTAGCCT
The DNA here is from genome assembly GCF_900142545.1 of Fibrobacter sp. UWT2. Lineage (NCBI taxonomy): Bacteria > Pseudomonadati > Fibrobacterota > Fibrobacteria > Fibrobacterales > Fibrobacteraceae > Fibrobacter > Fibrobacter sp. UWT2. The sequence continues at coordinate 174,466 of NZ_FRBF01000004.1, forward strand.
TGTCCCAAATGCGGGGCAGGAACACCGACGAAATGTCCAAGTTGCCCTTGGTCATGGCGCTGTTGAAATGGTTGTTTCCGTTGTACAGGGAATGGATGATGTACTTGGGAGAGGGCTTCTTGCCGTTATATTTGTAGTTGCCCCAGTAATTGTCGTTGCGTTCCAATACGATCTGTTCGGGAGAATAGGTCTTGATGTTGTAAGGACCCGAAACGACCGGCATGGAATCGTTCTTGAAGGCAGTAATGCGGCTCATATCGTATTTCTTGCCGGACTTCGCCCCCTGGACAAGGGGTTCAAAGACTTCTTTGGGCAAGATGGAGGTTTCCGCAATAGCGTTCAGGATGATTAAGGGATTTTTGTTCTTTCCAAAGTGGAAGGAAATGTTGTTGTCGCCGTCGTCGGTGATTTCGCTCAAGAATTCCCAGTTGCCGTGACGCGGCGTGGGAAGAATGGAGTCAATCTTGAAGGTGTACAGGACGTCGCTAACGGTAACGGGCTTGCCGTTGCTCCACTTGGCCTTGGGATCGAGGTGGACGGTAATCTTGTCTTCGCTGCTGGTGTAGCTGTCGGCCAGCATGGGTTCCAGTTCGCCACTCAATTGGTTATAGGCAAGCAATGCTTCGTAGGTGATTCGGCAGTTGCCATCAATGGGGAAGTTGGGATCGTAGTCCAGCGGGTTAAACGTAGAAGGAGGCGCCCAGTCGAAACCGCCGATATACAGAGTTTCGCTACGGCTGTATTCCGATTCCACCTTTTCGGGTGCGGCCTTGCTTTCTTCGTTACAACCAACTAAAAGCATGGCCCCGAGGGCGGTCGCCAAAGTGAAAAACCTCGATGCATGTGTTTTAACCGTGCATCCCAAAGAATTCTTTATATTCCCATAATCCATACCTTAAATTTAGTGTGTTTTAGATAAAAAAACCACCAAAATTTATTTACAAGAGTTAAAAAGCACCCGTTTCAAGGGTGTTTTTTATGTTATAATGAAAATCCGTACAAAAGACGTTTCGGAGAAGCGCTGAATAACGTATGATTCAGGATAAACGGCGTGCTGGCACCGCCCGGAGTGCTGAATTTTTGTTCTTTTTTGCCGGTCTTGATGGAAATTCCGATGACTTCGTTTCCTTGGTCTATCCAGGCAAAGCCGTCTTTTACGAAAGGTTTCGGGAAAATGGCGTTCTTGCCGGTGTATTTCCACAGGGGTGCGCCCGCTTCGGTGTAAAGCAGAATGGATTGGTCCGAAAGACCCACGAGGAATTTTCTTTCGTTATGGTCCTGGATGACTTGCAATGAAGAAATCGCGTTTTCCATCAGGATTTGGAGCGGAGCGTCTTTCTTTTTCTGGTTGAAAAGGTAAAGCTTGTTTCCGCTAGCGACGGCGGTAATGGAATCTGTACTCAGCAAGTGTGAAACCTGTCCCGGTATCTTGCGGGTGGAATTTTCCTGAGTCTGTCCGGCTTCATCGTCAAGGGAAACCATTTCTCCTTCCAAATTGCAGGCGTAAATGACCTTGTCCGATTTGGAATGCAAGAAGGGTACAGAGAAAATCTTTCTGGACCAGGCGAGCTTATTGTCCGGCTTTAGAATCTTGAGCAGGAATCCGTTCCAGGTGGAAATGTAGATGGCATTCTCGGTAATGTTCATTTTGAAAGCCTTGCCGGGAAGTTGCAACGTAACGGGGGCGCCGTCCTTGTTCAGGTCGTAAATGGCGATGTTATAGCCAGTCGCGATAACCAGGGTGTTTTCGTCGTTTTCGATAACGGGGCTGTTGTCTAAGGCGCCAATGTACTTGGCCCAGCGAAGTTCCCCTGACTCGGCGTTAATGCAGAGAAGCCTATCTGCGGCGGGATCGATGGTGTACAGGTATTTCTTGCTGCTAAAGAATTGAGGGTAACGAGTCTTCGGCGAAATCGGAAGCAAGGTGACGAACTTGGCGCCGATGGCTTTGCCGTAACGGTTTAAAATCAGCTGGGTCGCTTGCGGGTTGCTACTCGAAAGTCGAACGGCTTCGGACCACGCCTTCTGTTTATCGCGTTCGTTGCCTTTATTCTGCTCCAGATAAAGGGCCTTGAAGAACCAACCTTCGGCGTTTCCGGGTTCCAGCTTGAACAGGGAATCAAGAACCGGCGGCAAGTCTTCCCATTCTTCGTGCTCGGTGATATCGGCTGCCTGTCTGGCAAGAATTTCGGAAAGCAGAACCTTTTTACCATAGTAGTGCGGCGAGAGCGATACCAACTTTCGATCGCCGAAATACAAGTAGAGATTTCCGTTGGTGAAAATGGGGGACTGTTCCACCGGCTTTGCAAAGTTAAAATGCCACAGCGGATTCAAGAGCGTGTCCACGGCAGTAATGGCGCCTTCGGCAGAAAACAGCCCCAAGGTTCCCTTGGCAAGGGGATAAATGGAGGAGGCGTCGCTTCGAATCGTTTTGCGGGTGAGACCGCTCTTTTTGTCGATGAGGGAAATTCTTCCGGAGGCTTCAAACAAGGCGAGTTCCCTTTCAAACGGGAAAATGCTTTCGATATTGCTGGCTGAAATTTTCCATACGGGCGCAACTCTCTGCTTGGGATAGTAGGCGTAAAGGTAATTGCCCGATACCAGGTAAAGCATATTCTTGTCAATCAGGACTTTCTTGATGACGTCGAACTGGGCGATAGATTTCTTGGTCATTCCGTCTTCGGACGAAATGAAGTGAAGGGCGTTATCGGTGCAGTTCAGAATGAATTCGTTAGTGGGCGCGAAGAATCCTTCGGGGACGCAGCCGCTGTACTTGTCTTCGACCTGCGCCACGATGCGCTTGTTGTTCAGAATGAAAAGTTGCTTTTCCGTTTGAACGACGGCCTTGTTTCCGTCAATCAAAAAGTGGGTGATGTTGGTAATGGGGAAACTTTTGGTAGATGTGCTTGTGTAGAAAGCCTTGAATACAAGACTGTCCTGGTCGACAGGCTGATACCAGATGCCTTGACGGTCAATGTTGAAGATTTGCTTGTTCTCGGGAGCCGTTGCGATATTCTCGATTCGGTCATCCTTGATTTTGCAAATGGTGCCGTCGTTTAAAAGCAGGTAGGTGGGGTTCTTTCCAAAAGTCCTCTGAATGGAATTCTTTAATTGAATGGGGGCGCGCAACAAGGCTTCGGGCTTGCTGCTTGTGGCGCTTTCTCGTTCTGACAGCCAGTAGGCCTTAGCGACTTCGTTTGTCCTTGCCAGGCTCTGTTCGTAGTAGAAATTTGCCGAAGTCTTGTTGTCCGAAAGTTCCTGGATTTTGCCTAGGTAAAAATAGGCTTGCTCCTTGTCGTCTTCGTCGCCTTGCATTGCGGCGTTTTCAAGCATCTTGATGGCTTCGGAAGTTTCGCCCTTCATTTCGAACAGGTAAAGAGCTTCTTGAATACTCGATTCCATTTTTTCGGCATTGGCGAATACGCCGAAAAACCACACTAGCGATAGTGCCGCCCGTAGCGTTCTGGAACAAGATTTTAATTCAAAGAAATTCACTTCCTACTACCTATTCCTCTATGCGTCAAACTTGTAGCCTGCGCCTCTCACGGAAATAATGAACTTCGGGTTGTCCAAGTCGTCTTCGATTTTACGGCGAAGGTTGGCAATGTGGTTGTCTACCGTTCTGGTCGAGGGCATGTTTTCGTCGGTGTAGCCCCAGATTTCCTTAAGCAATGTTTCTCGCAAAATGACTTCGCCGCGGTGAGCCCAGAAGAATTTCATAATCAGGTATTCGCGGGTGGTCAAGTCCAGAGGCACGCCGCCCTTGGTGGCTTCGAATTTCTTCACGTTGATGCTGATGTTTGCAAATTCAAGGACGTCTGGCACGGCCACGTTGTTATTGCCTGCTTGCGGCTCGATGCGGCGGCGGAATGCCTTGACGCGGGCGAGCAATTCAAGAATCGAGAACGGCTTCGTCACGTAATCGTCTGCACCCATTTCAAGCCCGGCCACCTTGCTCGTTTCTTCTGTCTTGGCAGTGAGCATGATGATATAGGTTTCGGGATGCTTGTTGCGAATGTAACGGCAAACTTCAAAACCGCTTTTCTTGGGAATCATCAAGTCCAAAAGCACCAAATGGGGCTGGTAGGAATCCGCTTTTGCAATAGCCTCTTCTCCATCGCAGGCAGTTTCTACGGTGTAACCCTCCATTTCAAAATTGTCCTGGAGACCCAAGCGAATGATTTCTTCGTCTTCGACGATGAGTATTTTGAAGTTCATGGTTATTCTGCCTTTTTGAATTTGACGGTGAACGTGGATCCTTTCCCAGGCTTGCTGACTAGCGAAATGGTTGCCTTGTGGGTTTCGGCGACGCGCTTGACTGTGGCTAGGCCGAGTCCCGAGCCCTTCGTGCTGCGGGTCATTTCGTCACCCACTCTATAAAAATCATTAAATATATTTTTTTGTTCAGAAGCAGCGATGCCGATACCCGTGTCGGCAACCGAGAATATGACCCATTCGCTGTCGCTCTTGACATCGACCTTGATATCGCCGGGGGCTTCGGTGTACTTGATGGCATTGTCAATCAAGTTCTGAACCAAACTATAAAGCGCCGTGTAGTCTCCCATCACGAATACGTTGGGCTCAAAATGCGTGTAGAACGTAAGGCCCTTTTCGACACCGATGTCTTCGACGGCGTCAAATACTTTCTTGGCGCAAATAGAAAAGTCTAGGCGTTCCCACTTGAAGGCGCCTGTGCCGTGTTCCATGCGGGTGTAGTTGAGAATGGCGCCAATCAGGTTTTCAAGTCGAGAGGCTTCTTTGCCTATGAGCGTGGAATATTCCTGCACCTTTTCGGCACGCTGCAAACGGCCACGGGCCATCATCTCGGCAAACATCTTGATGGAAGTCAGGGGAGTCTTTAGTTCGTGAGAAACGCTGGACAAAAAGTTCGCTTTCATAGCCAGAAGCTTGCGCTCCTGCGTAATGAATCTGAACATGAAGAACGATCCGAAAATAACGGTGATGAGGGCGAATAGCATCAATCCGTACATCAAGAACATGCGGTGTCTGGTTTCTTTATGAATGTCCTGCATGTCTTTTTCGTACAAGGTAAATTCCCAGTTCAGGGCCTCAGAAATGTAGTGCTGCGCAATGACGGGGGCGTTCTCCGGAATTTCGCCCATAATGACTTTGTCGTTGCTCTCGGTAATCGAGAAGGGAATGTTCTTGAAGGTCTGTACGACGGTTTTCAACTTGCTTTGAAGTCTGGCCTTGTACGAATCCCTGTTGATGACCGCGATGACCACCTGGTCGCCCGAAAGGTAGGGGTAGGACATCTTGAACATGGTCATTTCGTCGGTGTTCTTGTAAAGAATGCCTTCCTTGGAAGAAACATCGTCTTCTAGAATTTCATGGAACAAGTCGCGGTTGTAGTACAGAATGTCCATGTAGCCTAGCTGGCGGTTGAAGTTTTCGCGCAGGTTCCAGAAGGCTTCACGTTTTTCTTGAGACAGGTTTTCGAAAGAAAGAATCTGGGTGAAGGTCGATTCAAAGAAATACCTGGACGAAGAAATGTCGTCAATGTTCTGCTTTTCCAGGAACTGGGCCAGAACCGAAAGGCAGTAGTCCTGGGCTTCCTGGTGCTTTCTTTGATTCACTAAAATTTCAAAGTGGAGCAAGTGGACGGCGTAAGTCAAGTCGGCATGCAAGTATCCCTGCTGGTGGGGATTATTCTCAAGAATGGCGAGCAGGTGCAATGCTTCGTCGTATTTCTTGTTCTTGTAGTAAAAACGAATCAGACCGAGAATGTTCTGAATCTGTTCATCCTTGGATTCAAAGAAAAAGCTTGCGGGCCTAAGGCTGCGGGTGCGCTGTTCTAGATACAGCTTTAACGAAATACTGTCCTTGAGGCCTTTCGTTTCTTCGTGGTACAGTTTCTTGTCCAAGGTCGAAGGGACACTGTTTGAAAAGTTGGAAGACTTGAAAAACTTCTTGGAAGAAAGGTCCGGGTAAATCAGATTCCCGTTGTTGAACAGGAAGATGGCGTCAATGCCTTCGACGGACTTGAACTCGGCTGCATGACCGAAGTCCAGGAGGCCTTGAGGTTGCTCGTACAGGAACAGGGAGGCCGCTTTGGTTTCCTGGTAAATCTTTGCCTGTTCTTTTTCAATAGCGTCTTCGACTTCGTTCTGAAATGCCGTCAGGTTTTCGTCGAAGTTTTTCTGCGAAAGGTAAATCTCGTTTTGGATATTCCTGAAACTCAGGAACGACAAAATAGCCGTCGGGAGGACGATTCCTCCCGCGAATAAAAGGACGAATAGCAGATTATTACGTGAAACCTGCATTGCCAGTCCTTACGGTAATTGAGGACTTAAGTCGATGTTCTTATTGGACAATCTTTGCACGGTGGGTCACCGATACCCTGTGTCCAACTTCGATACGCCTGCTGTTGGAGTAGATTTCGCGAATCAGGATGCTGGCTTCGTTTTCAGCAGCCCTTGCGACAATGCCACGGCCAATCAAACGAGGCGGAAGAGATTCGTCGGTCTTGTCTTCTTCCCACACGGCTACAGCGTCGCCGGTGTTGTAACCCTGCTGGGCGCCCTTGTCGATAAGCACGTAGGAGAACGCTCCGATAATCAGCATGGGGTCCATGGAGTAACGGATCATGGCCAAGGAATCCATCTTGGCTTCCTTCACCTTGGAGTATCCGGCCACGTTCAGCGTCTTGAGAGGCTGTTTCATGCGGGCTTTGGACTGGCTCATCTTGATTTCGCGGAAGGTCGTTACAATCTTTGCGCGGGAAAGCGTATCACCGATGGCGGTAATCTTGGCAATGCCGGAGAGGCGGAGCAAAGCGTAACGGTCAAAGCCGCTACCCTGAGCTGCCGGAACGTCAATGGCCTTTGCGTCGACAATTTCGACGAGATCGCCACGCTTTAGGTTTGCGTCAGTCTTCTTGCCGATACCTACCACGACTTCAGTTTCGGGCATGTGAATCAGGGGTTCCTTCTTTTCGCCCGATTTGATGGAAATAAAGCGCTTGTCCTTTTTCAGGGAGTCGAGCGTATAGATTTCAGGAGCGTGCAGCTGGTAGTAGCCATTGAAAATCTTCGGAGCCGGACGCTGCTTGTAATAGTATTCGTCGTTGGCCTTGGCTTTCTTTACGCCCTTCTTGTCCTTGTCGCGCAAATTGCCGAGCATTCCTTCGAAGTCGGAATTGCGTTCGTCGCCGTTGTCGCAACCGGCGTTAGCGACAGTAAGTCCCTTGCCCTTGGGGAGGGCGGAATCCGAAATGCTTGCATTGCAGGGGTATTTGCTTTTCTTGTCGACCTGCAGAACATTGCCTTCGCGAATGGTGTCGCCCAGGTAAATGGAGTCGCCCGGATAAATCCAGTGCGGGTCCTCGATGTGGCGGTTGTTTTCCCAAAGGTCCGGCCAGGCAAAGGGGTCTTTGAGGAATTCGTCACTCAAATCCCAAAGGGTATCACCTTCTTTAACGATGTAGGCTGACGCCAACAAGGCAGAAAGTCCCAGACAGATGGATGCACATTTCAAAAATCGCATAATAATCCCTTACAGGCTGTTATACCAATAATTTAACCTTTTCTTTGCTTAAAGGTAGGGGCTTTTTGGCTAAAACGTGGAATTTCTTGCGTTTTTTGGCTAAAAACGCGTTCTTGCGGGCGCTGAATAGTTCTAGAACGCTGCTTTTGGGCCGGATTCTGCCCTAAAAGACCGACACGGTCCGGCACGAACAAGAAGAGCAACTCAAATTTTCCGGAACCTGGTTCCAGGTACAGCGGGATATTCTTGCGGAGCATGTAGCCCTCGTTGCGGAACTGTTTGATCGAACGTGCGGCAATTTCGAGGTTCGAAGTCTGCAAGAGAATGCGTTCGGGTCTCGAGAAAGCGGCTGCCTGCACAACGCCCGGAGCCAACGGTTCGTCACCGGGCAAGTTGAAGTAGAATGTCCAGCGGCCTTCATTTTCTTCTTTCCCGAAGAATTTCCCGAAGAATTCCTGTTCCACGTGGGAACGGATGAATTTCATGTTTTCACTCATGGCGCTGCGGGCATTCAGTCGAGAAGACATCATGGCGTATTCGCGGCAGTCCATGGAAACCACTCGCTTGAACTGGTTTGCAAGCGATGCCGATACAAAAGATGAACCCGAATAGAATTCAAAGAAGCAATCTTCGGCGTTGGGGTGAATGGCATTCTGGATGCGGAGGGGGAGTCCAAGCCAAGGATCGCGAATGCGGGGTGCCCAGTCCAGCACATGCATGCTGATTCCTGTTTCGCCGATGGGCATGAAATCCCTGCCGAAAGCACTCTTCGCTTCGACTTTGACAGGAGTTGTTCCTGCGGGGTCGAATACGATGTCCGGCATGCACTGAATGTGGTGGCAACTGATGACTTCAGGACAGCTTCTCTGTACAAATTCGATAAAGGTCTTGTAGCCGTGTGCCGAGAAACGCCCCTTCAGATTGACCTGGACCAGCAAGGCGTAGCGTCCGTCGCCTGTAGCGCGGAACCAGATTTGACGCAGAGCTTTTTTGAAAATATGCAAGTGCTCTTTTTTGAGCTGCTCGAAAATACTGGTGACTACTTCGGGAGCTTCCATGTCGCGGGCAGGGGCTTCGATGGAGAGCTGTTCTTGTGCACCGCGGTAGGTCTTGAGAATGCGCCAGTCCGAATGTTCGGGCACGGCGTCCGCTGTATACCAGGCCTGGATTTTGCCTGGAATGTGCTCGTTTTCGGCCCAGGCGGCAAGCTGTCGCTTGATATCTTCAAAGGTTACCGGAGCTTTATGAGCTGGCTTTTCTGCTTTCGGGGCTTCGGCTTGAACCTTGCCGCGACGTGCGGAATTTCCGCGTGCGCGATTGTTTGTGCTTCTCAAATTGTTCTTCATTCTTTCGTTCTTCATTATAAACTCATGCCTCAAAGCAACGTAGTTGCGACCTCTTTGCTCAAAGAGCCGTAGGCTCGTGCTATACAAGGAATCTCGGGTAAATCCAAGAGCATTCGCGGGCGAGCATCTTCGGGAATTCGCGGAAGGTTCCGTTAATCTGGTAAAGGTTCAGGCTGCCTTCCACCGGCGAAAGCTTGATCAGCGAGTCGGCGCGGGCTTCCAGGTAGGGGTACTCGTCCAGGTTGCAAGACGATACCACTGCACAACCCGTGAGTGCGATGATGGTATCGACCATCTGCATCAGAATCTGGTGCGGAGCGCCGTTCAGACGAGTGGATTTCGGGTTATGCAACACAGCAGAAATCGGGTCGATTACGACAACGCGGTAATCGTGGTTTTCGAGTCGCTTGGCACCTTGAATACGCTTGGCAATGAGCTGTGCGGTTTCAATGGGCGAAAGGGCCGTGCCGCGCAGGTTCAAGAAGCCGAACTTCGGAGTGCTGGCGTTCAGGTTGCGCTTTCCGCCTAACAAGTAGAGACGGTTCAGGAACACGGACTTGGTCAGTTCGAAGTTGATGAACAGCACGTCGCTCGAAGAGGTTGCGTTGCCGAACCAGTCTTCACCATAGCAGATGGAAAGACCTAAATCCATGAGTGCAAGAGACTTACCGCTCTTCGGAGGTGCGGTGAACAAGAAGAATTCACCGGCGCGGAGCATGTTTTCGACAATCGTCTGGTCTTTCTTGGGGGCTTCTTCGGTGTCGCTCGCCAGTTCAATAAGGGGCTTCCCGTCCAGGGAGTATTCCACCCATTCTTGCCATTCCTTAAAGTTCTTGGCGCCTTGTTCGAGCCCAATCAAATATTGTTGCTTTCCGCCACGGAGCACGCCCGGCATGCGGACCATCATGTGGGGGTTGCGGTTGCTGGGGTCGACCTTGAATCCCTGGGAATCCAGAGTCTTGAAGAGGAAGTCTACGCGTTCGTAGTATTCTTCTTCGTCGTTGGCAAAAATCTTGATCCATGCCTGCACGGAGTTTGCGCCTGTGTTTACCAAGGCGGCGCAGGGGAGGTTCAATGCTTTAAAGTATGCAAGCTGCTTGGCCAGGGACATCTTGGGATTGTCCACGACGGCATAGCGGTAACGCCAGGATTCGTCGGCGGCATCTTCGCCACCCTTGACGGCGTTGATGCAAAGCAGGGCGCCTTCGGGACTGTCGAGACTCTTCATGATCTTCTTGATCGAGTCATCTTGTCCGATGATGTTTGAAACGACTTCTTCGGTGGTGTCCGGCGTGTTGGAAACCTTGAACGAAATGGATTCGTCCGCGTCGAAAGTTGCTTCGAGGAGCTTGGCTAAATCTTTTCGCCAGTCAGCTGCAGGCCAAGGAATAGAAAGTGCTTCGGGGTCAATCTTGAAATTCTGCAACAGTTCCAGGGACTGTGTGTCAAGACCCATGGCCAGCATCTGTTCCATGGAAATCATATTCGCCGAGAGCGGCGTAATGATTGGCATGGCCATCGTCTGCGGAGCTGCAGCTTGAACGGGGGCGCCTTCCGCAGACGGTGCCGCGTTCTGTGCCGGCGCGGACTGCTGTTCCTGAGGACGTTCGGTAGAACGTTTTTCGGCAGAGAACGCGCGGCGAAGGGTCTGTTCGACCTCTTCGCCATCCATGCCATCGTCGCGGGCCTTGCCGCCCAGCTGGAAACTAGCGTCCATGAACGTCCAGCCTTCTTCCATGGCGGCAACACCCGCCTTGTACAGCTCGGCCTTGAGTTCGTTTACGCTGTTGTACTTGTTCTTAAGGAACAGGTTAATGGTCTTTTTTGCGTTTTCCATAAGCGCCTCAGATTCTTTATCATACTGAATGTAGCTTTTTTATGGGCCGAAAGGTAAACTTTTTTTATTTAGAACCTAAAAAACGCCCCGGAATTGCTCCGAAGCGTTCTATTTAATTTGTTTGTAGTCGCGGATTACTTCGACGGGTTGAAGGAATCCTTCAGACCAACCGTTCTATTGAAAACGAGATGGCCCGGCTTGGAATCTTCGCTATCCAGGCAGAAGTAACCTTGGCGCATGAACTGGAAACGGTCTTCGAGCTTGGCGTTGGCGAGGCTCGGTTCCACCTTGGCCTGCTTGATGACCATGGATTCCGGGTTCAGGTAGTCGTGCCAGTCTTCGCCTTCCGGGACCTGAGACGGGTCTTCGAGCGTGAAGAGGTTGTCGATCAGGCGCACTTCGGCGTCTACGGCGTGAGCGGCAGAAACCCAGTGGATGGTGCCCTTGACCTTGCGGCCGTCGGGAGTTTCGCCACCTTTGCTCAGCGGGTCATAGACGCAGTGAATCACCTTCACCTTGCCGTCGGCGTCCTTTTCGACGCTCTTGCAAGTTACGAAGTAAGCGCCCTTCAGGCGGACTTCGCCTTCCGGCTTCAGGCGGAAGTACTTCTTCGGCGGTTCTTCCATAAAGTCGTCGGCTTCGATGTAGAGTTCGCCGCTGAACGGAACCTGACGCGTACCGGCGTTCGGGTCGTTCGGGTTGTTTTCCACTTCGATCATTTCGACCTTGCCGGCTTCCCAGTTGTCAATCACGAGCTTGACCGGATCAATCACGGCCATCACGCGGTTGGCGGTCTGGTTCAATTCTTCGCGGATGCAGAAGTAGAGCAAGTTCACGTCGACCATGGAGTCGGCCTTGGAAACGCCGATGCGGTCGCAGAATTCACGGATGGAACTCGGGGTAAAGCCACGGCGGCGGTAACCGCAGACCGTCGGCATACGCGGGTCGTTCCAGCCCATCACGGCTTTCGTCTGCACCAGTTCAAGGAGCTTACGCTTACTCATCATGGTGTAGGTGAGGTTCAGACGGGCAAATTCAATCTGCTGCGGACGGTTGTCGAGGCCAAGCTCGATCAGAAACCAGTCGTACAGCGGACGGTGTGCTTCAAATTCAAGCGTACAGATAGAGTGCGTAATGCCTTCGATCCAGTCGCTGAGCGGGTGCGCAAAGTCGTACATCGGGTAGATGCACCACTTGTCACCGGTGCGGTGGTGGGTGCAGTGCTTGATGCGGTAGATGACCGGGTCGCGCATGTTCATGTTCGGGCTAGAAAGGTCCACCTTGGCACGGAGGCACTTTTCGCCGTCGGCATACTTGCCGTCGCGCATTTCGCGGAAGAGCTTCATGTTTTCTTCTACGCTGCGGTCGCGGTAGGGACTCGGACGGCTCGGCTTACCGGCATCGTTGCCGCGGTATTCCTGCATCTCGTCGCGGGTCAGGTCTTCCACATAAGCCTTGCCCATTTCAATTAGCTTTTCAGCAAAGGCGTAAATCTGGTCGTAGTAGTCGCTGGCGAAGTATTCGCCGCCCTTCCATTCGAAGCCGAGCCACTTCACGTCTTCGCGGATGGAGTCGACGTATTCCACATCTTCTTTCGTGGGGTTCGTATCGTCGAAGCGCAGGTTCGTAACGCCGCCGAAGTCCTTATACTTGTTTGCCGTACCGAAGTTCAGGCAGATGGACTTTGCGTGTCCGATATGGATGTAGCCGTTCGGTTCCGGCGGAAAACGGGTGTGCACCTTGGTGCGTTTGCCCGTGGCGAGGTCGTTAACGATAATGTCCTGTACAAAATTCGAAGATTCGGGGATTTCCATAAATGGGTCCTTTAAAAATTTACGCCCGAAATATAGAAACTTGGGGCTACTTTCTCATGCTCTTGCCGAAACCGCCACGGCTATTTCTGCTATGTCCATCGCTTCGGCTGCTGTTTCCGTTGTTGTGGTCGTGGCGGACATTTCCGGGGCGCTGCCTGTTGTTGCCTTGGTCGGAATTGTCGTCTTGCCAGTATTCGCTAGAGGTTCGGGCCATGGGCTTTGCCGTCGTGACGGGCTGGGCGGGGGCTGAACTCCGTACAGCGGGGGCCGTATGGTGGTTCATCGGAACCTTTGTGGGCTTGCTGGGCGGTACAGCGTAACGGTCGTTCCTCGACGGAGGCGGGTTATGGGTCCGTGACGGGGCCGGGTTGCGGGGCCTTGGGGGCGGAGGATTGTTGTAATGATGCGGATGGTGCGGGCGCGGCCTGTTGTGGTACCAACGGTAATCGTGCACATAAATCAGGTGCGTGTCCCATTCAAAACGGCTAGTGCCCCAGCCCCAGGTGTCGTAATAGCCACCGACCCAGACGCCTGTGCGGTAGCGCAGTCCCGGGTAGCCGTTGGAATAAACGTAGTAGACCACATGCGGGTTGTATACGGGAACGTACACGTATTCCTTTTGTACGGGCTCGATGATGATCGTCTTTTCCTTGATGATCTTGACCTGCTCGTTACTTTGTAAGTGACCGTGGTTGTAGGCGGCGTTACGCATGCGTTGCACGGCGTCCATCACAGCTTCTTTTTGTGTGGAAACGGCGTCTCCCAGCTGGTCGGTCCATACTTGGTACTTTGCCATGGTAGCAAGGACCGTCGGGAAGGGAATCAGTGCCTGAACGCTTTCGTCGTAGGGGAGGTCTTCGAGCTTGATTCGGTCGGCCAGTTCCTGGCCCTTTAAGTGCTTGTTCTGGTTAGCCCAATCGGCGGCACCAGGAATTTCGTCGCCGTGAACAGAGGCCGCAAGCACCTGTACCAGGAGCGGGTCCGGGTAGAGAGCAATCGTCGAAACGAGGGTGTCGAGTTCGGCGGGCGTAAATTGTTCATTGGCGCGGCTTGTAGCGGGCAACGCCAAAATAACGGCCATGACGCACCATAGCCACGCCTTTTTCAGGCTTACAGCAAAAATTCTAGAATCGGTAAACATAGTTACCTCCCATAGCCTTAAGTTACCAATATTATACAAAAATTCTATGCCAATTAGATGCTAAAGAATCGCTTTTGGTTGCGAACGGTCGATTTTCGGGAATAAAATTCCCATGTTGAGATTTATCCATTATGGACGAATTTATTCTTACACACTTCTTAAACGAAAATATGTTTTTCTTGTTGTTTGCGAAAAATGCGAAAATGCCCGAAATTTGCCTTAAAATAACCTTATTTCTTTAAAAATTAGGCGAATTTGGGTGATTTTTGCGTTGTTGTGAATGTCAACACATAAATAAAATTTAACTAAAAAATTTGCACACTTTAATATATCTTTAGAGTATAGATTGGAGGCATGTATGGGCCATTGGGCTAAAATTATATCTACAACGGCGCTATTTGCGTCATTTACATTTGCGCAGACATACGATTTGCCTATAGTGTTTATTGACACCAAGCAGAAATGTCTTGACAAGAGTGTCACTGAAAAGATTCCTGCAACCATGAAGGTGCTGGACGGAAAAACGAACAATGTGGCTGACAGTGCCAAGGGCACACGCTATGATATCGGTATCAAGGTTCGTGGTCAGTCTTCGGCCTTGTTCCCGAAGCCTGGTTATGGCGTGGAAGTCCGCGACGAAAAAGGCGAAGGCATGGACGTGAGCCTGTTTGGGCTCCCTCCTGGTGACGACTGGGTGTTCCACGGTCCGTATGTAGACAAGAGTATGATGCGTAATGCGCTTGCCCATTGGCTCTTTAGGCAGGCCGGGCATTATAGCCCCCGTAGCAGACATTTTGACTTGTACATCAACGGTGTTTATCGCGGTGTGTACGTGCTTCTCGAAAAAATCAAGCGCGGCAAGTATCGTGTGAACGTGAGCAAGCTTAAAGAAACCGATGTCGCGGGCGACAGCGTTACCGGCGGTTACATTTGGGCATTTGACAAGACGGGTACCAATACGGGTGGTGCAGGCAGCGGTCCCATCGAAAAGGAAGGCTTCAATACTTCGGACGGCCTGAACGTCATTTTGCATTACCCGAAAAAGGAAAATATCCAGAAGGCCCAGGAAGAATACCTGAAAAAATACCTGAACGATCTTGAAGGCTTGTTCAAGAACGGCAAGAACGGTAGCGGATACGAAAACTATGTGGACATGACTTCGGCACTCGATTACGTGTTGCACGAAGAAATTACCAACAATGCGGACTCTTACTGGTGCAGTTTCTTCTTGCACAAGCCCAAGGACAGTAAGGGCGGTAAGGTGACGCTTGGCCCGGCATGGGACTTTAACCTTGCCATGAGTAACGGAAGCCAGCCTGAAAATGGCGGTGGCCAAGGCGGCCAGGGTGGTATGTGGGGCTTTGGCGGCGGTGGAAACGGCTTTGGAAGTTCCGGCGTCACCGGTTGGCAAATCGAAAATAGCCAGAAATCAGGCAACGGTGGCATGTGGGGTATGGGAAGCTCTCTGAAAGCTCCGAACTGGCTTTTGGGAATGTGGAAAGACAGCCATTACCAGAGCGAACTGAAGAAGCGCTGGGCGGAACTCCGTAGCGGTGTATGGCACACCAAGACGATGGATGCATACTTGGATTCCATGAAAATCTATTTGAAGAACGCTGCCGACAGAAACTTCAAGCGTTGGCCGAACTTGGGCAAGGCTAGTGGCCAAAACGATACTGACCCGGAGCCGATGAAGTACTGCAATAGCCAGAGTGGCGGCTTTGGAATGGCTATGGGCGGCTATAATGCCGACACCTGGGACGGCGAGTTTGAACATCTTCGCAAGAAAATGAAAGAAAGAATGGCCTGGATGGACCAGCAACTCGGATTTACCGAACCGGCTAATCCGATTGTAACGGAACCCGTGATTCATGATCCGGACTGGCAGAACGACGAAAAAAACAAGACAGACCCCCCTCCGATGAATGTCGGTTTGGATGATTTCAGCAGACTTTCTCCGACGAACTTCTTTACTGTAAATGGCGATTATCTTGAAATTCAAACAAGCCTGGGCGGAACCTTTGCACTCATAGACTTGAATGGCACAGTGTTGTTCAAGACCCGTATCAATAAGGGACTCACGACTCTGAGAATTCCGTCTAAGGCCATGAACAGGCACTGGATTGCGACGCTCAACGGAAAAATGCTGAGTAAATAGTAGTACGAAAAAAGGGAGTCTGAATTCAATTCCGAAATCTGAATTCAGATATCCGGAATCGCTATAGATAATGCTTGACCTTGTTTACAGGGTCAAGATTTTCTTTTGGGGGCTTGGGAACATAAATCTTGACGGCGTACACGTAGTGGTCGGTTTCGACCAGGATGTCGCCTTCTTGCATGTCTTCGTTGATGTCTATTTCGATTTCTACACCGTCGCGGGCGATGCGGCGGATAGAGTGTTCCTTAAGTTCGTGTTTTTCGAACAGAACGTCGACGACTTTCTTGTAGGTGCCGTGATGGATGGTGCCCAGAATGCTATTGCAAATCATTTATAATTCCCGTATTAAACCGCATCCATGGTATCGACCTGGTTTACGATTTCAGTGACGGTCGCAATATAGCTATTTATGCTTTCGATGAAAGCCTTTTCATTCCGGCTACTGATGGGAGCGCGGAGGGCGGGGTAGGCACTAAAGATCTGCTGGTGGTTTTCGGGGTAGACCTTATGAATCAGGTAGTAAACCCCGTACATAATGGGGAGTAGCGTCGCATTGGCGCGGGCAAAGAATCCGAGCGGGTTGCGATCTTGCTGCAGGTAGATGTAGGCTTCGCGCAGGTGAATGAGCAGGCCGCGGAGCTCGCGTTCGCATTCAAGACGCAGGCATTCTACATTCGGCTGGTAATTCGGCAGGGGCTTTGCTCCGGCGAGGGCTACGTTACGGTTTGCGATATGCAAAAATTCGAGAGGGAATACGTCTTCGGAAGTTTGGATTTCTTTAAGAGTAAAGAAATAGCGAAACTCGATATTTTCTTTCTTGGCTTCGCGCAACAGGTTCTGCAGAGGCTTGATGCTTGCCGTAGAATTGTTTCGCAAGATAAAGCTTATGGTCCAGGGACTTTCGAGTGCGTTGAACCCTTCGACTAGGCAGTCGCCATGAATGAATGCCGAAATTAGGTTGTCGCCCAGGGCTTGTTGCAGCATGCCGGGCCAGTTGGACCTTTGAAGTTCTACGATGCTCAGGTTCTTTTTCATAATCACCTCACCAGGAATTCCTGTTCCCGAATCCGCTGTTGCCAAAACCGCTTCCAAATCCACCGCCAAAGCCTCGTGGACTGCTTCCGAATCCGCCGCCGAATCCGATTTCGGGTTCGTCCTTCTTTTTGTTCTTGATGGCGCCGCCGAACAGGAACCAGAAGATTCCGTTGCCGCGTCCGCCGCTGAACTTTGCCATCAGCAGCAAGAACGATACAAAGAGGATAAACAAAATCATGAGCGAAGATGTACTGTTCGTGCTGATTTTGTAAGGGGTTTCATCAATGTCAAGCTTGACGCCTTTTGCCTTCGCCCCCATCTGGGCGATAGCGTAAGAAAGGGATAGAATGCCTTCGCCGTAGTTGTATTCGCGGAATGCAGGAAGTAGAGTCTTCTTTTGGATTTTGGCGAGAGACTTTTCGCTGTAATACTTTTCTGCACCGGGAGTGACGACGATATTTTTCCAGCGTTGCTTCTGGGAAACGAAAATCATGACGCCTTCGCCGCTTTCTTTGCCAAGTTGCCATGCGTCTGCTGTATTTTGGGCGTACTTGTCGCCTTTTTCGAACTGGTTTGCGTGTCCGATGTCGTCAACGATGACGCAAGTGAGTTCAATTCCAGTCTTTTTGTAGAGTTTGTCTGCTAAATCGTCGAAAAGACGAGTCTCAGTCGCATTAAGCAGGTGGTTGTCGTCGTAAATATTGCTTTCGGCGGGCTTTAAAGGGTATCTAGGCGCTTCAAAAACTGCCTCTGCCATTGCCCCCTGTGCAAGACATAGGCAGAGGAGTGTAATACATATGGAAAATCGCCTTAATAGAAACATCACTTTGAAAATATAAAGTTTATTTCCAAAAAGGTGAGCGTGAACTTAATTTTTCATATGATTTTGGCTATAAAGTTTATATGTATCTTATGAAATGGAATATTCCTACTTGGAATATGTTTTTTTTTCTTCAATAGGTGTTCTATCCAAAAAAAACTCTATATATTTAGGAGTGGGTTACGAATAGAACAATAGGATTGGATAATTATGAACGAGAAATGGACATGGCTCCCGGATTTTGCCTCGAATATGGGGATATGGGAAGATGATCTGATCGGCGTTGCGCCTGATGCAGAACATGTTTTTGTACCGTACGAAAACATGGTGTCTGTTCTTGATAATATTTACGAATTGCCTGAAATGGCCGAGGCGTCTACCATTGTCGGATGGGGTTTCGGGGCGTTTGTACTTTTGAAAAATGCAAAGAATCGCCCTAAGAACCAGAAATGGATTCTGCTTTCGCCATATGCCGACTATTGTTCGGAACATAGTGAATGGAATAACGAGAACTTGTCGTTTATTGCCCACCAGACGAAGACCGCTGTCGATGCGACTTTGAATGCCTTTTACGAATTGATTGAAAATGAATTCGGCGAATGGCAAGACGACTGGATGAAAGAGGCTAAAAAAATCAATCCGGAATCGATGTACAAGGGACTCTTGTATATTGCCAAAAACCGAATTGAAGAACCTGTTCCTATCACAGGCGAAACCCAGGTGCTCTATGGCAGAATGGACGGCGCCGTTCCGTCGGCCATGACGCTGGAACTTAAGGAATTCCTGCCTGGCGTAGAATTCAAGGAACGCCCCAAGGCGGGTCACTGGCCGCCCATGTTGTTGTTCTAGCCGGCTTTGCGCTTTTTAAGGGCGCTCAACAGGGCGGTTAGCAGGTAAACAGCAAAGAAGAAGAGCAAGAAAATTTCAACCGTATCGCCAATGTGGCTGTAAAGGGTGTCGCGAGTCTTGAGCGGCACCTTTCTCTGTACAACGCGGTCGGTGAAAATTTCAGTGTTCTTGTCGAAGTGTCCGTACTGGTCGATGAATGCGGAAACGCCACTGTTGGCGAGGCGTGCCACCGGCATGCCGTTTTCGATGGCGCGGTAGCGGATCAAGTTCAGGTGCTGGTAAGGGGCGGTGCTCCGGCCGAACCAACCATCGTTGGTGATGTTGACCATGAGGCGGGAGCCTTCGCGGATAGCTTCGCGTACCAAGTCGCCAAAGATGGCATCGTAGCAAATGTAAGGCGTCCACAGGAACGGCTGGTAGACGGGAGTCTCTTTACCGGCGACAAAGTCACCTTCGCCCAAGTCGACATAATTCAGGATGGGGAATACCTCGTCGAAGGGAATGCGTTCGCTGAAGGGAACCAGGTGCTTCTTGATGTAACGTTGCGGGAATTTAGGAACTCCTGGCGTAAACAGGAAGGAGGCATTGTAGATGTCGAACTTGCGAATGCTTTCGCGCGGGTTGCGGCGGTAATCCAAGGCGCCTGCCAGAAGCTGAGCGTTTTTCTGGTCGGCAACGCGGTGAAGCCTTTCGATGACACCGGGCTGTCGGCGGATATGGTCGGGAATGGCTGTTTCGGCAAGCAGGATCAAGTCGGCGTGTTCCTGGATGCTGTCGTTTACCATGCCGAGAGTCTTGTTGACGATGGAATCGAAACGGTCCTTGCTCCACTTGGCGCCTTGTTCGATGCTAGGCTGCACCAGGGCGATGGAGGGATTGCCTTCGGCGTCTGCGTTATAGAACGGTTGCGCTTCGGTTCTGGAAAGAACAATGGTTCCTTGAATGAGCAACAGTGCGAAAATTGCAACTGGAACCGCTAAAACGGGAATGGCCTTTTTGATGTCCTGCACCTTGCAGAGCGTTTGTGCCACGGCCTGGTTGGAAGCGACCACCAAAATGGTATAGCCGAAAATTCCGATATAGGGGAGCATCTGCAAAAGTTCGAGGCTGTTGCCGAAAACATAACCCAGGTGACTCCACGGGAAGGCGAAGTCGCCGTAGGTGCGGGTCATTTCGAGACCGGCATAAAACACGGGGAAAAGAATCAGCAGAAGAGTGCGAATTTTAGCGGGGGCGTCTTTTGCTAAGGTGTAGACGAATCCGGCCAAGGTGTTGTAGGCGCTGAAGAAGGCGATGAGCAGGAACAAACCGAAGAGAATGAGGCCGGACGGGGCTGTTTCAACATGCATCACATTGTAGATCCAATAGTAGTTGATGGTGTTGTACAGCATGCCAGACCAGAATGTGGCGAACATGGCTTGTCCGCGGTTGAATCGGTTGAGGACGATGAACCACGGCACTAGAATCAAGAGTGCTGCAGGGCCCAGGGGCATGGGCGGGTAGGCTAAAGCGAACAGGCCCCATGCGAAACAAGAAAGAATGAGCGCCGTGCGAGATTCTTTAGTCTTGATATGTTTGAAGTTCCAGCGGGCAAAAAGGGTAATCCAGAAAAGTCCGATGGGGCATGCGGTTAATATAATCTGAATCAGGCCGGCGTGTCCCACGTTGTTCTTGTCACCCAAGTTGTAGTCGAGAGCCAAAAACAGGAAGGAAAGTAAGGCGAATGCGTATAGGGTAGGCTTGAAATTCTTGCGGATGTTCTTGAAGAATAAAAATGGAAGTGCCGCTAGCAACGGCAGGCATTGAGCGCCGTGGGTGTAAAGCCCGGGGGTGCTTGGATGCTGCGAAAACGCGATGATCTCGGCAACAAAGAGTACCGCTATATAAATCCAAAAAATTTTCGGAAAATCCTTGAGCTTTTGTTTAAATCGTTTAATCATTGTCACCATTAATCACTACCAACAACCAACTGCCTACTGTCTACTTCCTACTGTCTACTTCCTACTTCCTACTATATTACAGTCCGCTTTTGTCTTGAGGATTGAATATCAGTACGAATTCGCCTTTGGGCGGGTGAGCCTTGAAATGAGCCGAAATCTCGGAGGGCGTTCCAATGAGGTGCTCTTCGAATTTCTTAGTGAGTTCTCGCATCAGGGCAATCTTGATTTCGCCAAAGACTTGACCGATTTCTTCGACGAACTTGTCGATGTTGTGGGGACTGGCGTAAAAAATCTGGGTAGCTTCTTCGTCTTTCAGCTTTTCGAGTAGGTGAATGCGTTGTGCACTCTTTTTAGGCGAAAAATACTGGAAGGTGAAATGGTCTGTCGGCATGCCGCTTGAAACAAGTGCGGTAATCATGGCGCACGGGCCGGGAATGGCGCGCACGTCGATTCCTTCGCGGACGCATTCGCGTACCAGATTGAAAGCCGGGTCTGCAACACCGGGAGTGCCTGCGTCGCTGACCAACGCGATGTCGCCTTCATTCTTCAAGTATTCCACATACTTGGGTGTCACTTTTTCCTTGTTGAAATCGTGATAGGCTTCCATGGGCGTATTGATGCCGAAATTGTCAAACAGCACGCGAGTGTGGCGCGTGTCTTCGGCAAGCACCAACGGGACTTCCTTTAGTATCCGCACGGCGCGGTAGGTGATATCTTCCATGTTCCCGATGGGGGTCGCGACGATATAGAGTGTATGCATATCAGTAGTCTTGCGCTAGGTTCAAATCGGTGCTGCGACCGAGACGGGTTTCAAATTTCAGTCGTTCCAAGAGCTTGCGGTGCATTTCTTGGGAGGCGTTGTTTACCAGGTCGGAGCGCATGCGCCCGTACCAGAATGCCTTTACGTGCTCGCTTTCTTCGAATTCGACCTTGAAGGTCAATGAGCCGTGACAGAAAATTCGGGCTTCCATGCGGTAGTGCCAGGTTTCGCTTACAGGAAGTGCGGGCCAAAAGGGAATGATGGTGGCGCCGATATTCCAGGAACTGGGCTCGTTGTCGGGAGTGACGCTTGCGTCAATGTGGGCGACTCCGCGGCAACTTTCCATGGGGTAGCTGGCGGTGTCGACGGCAAGCGAGTAAGCTCTTTGCAGGTTCGTGTCCAGGTACGCTGTGGTTCCTGCATAAGAAATGGTAATCGGCTCGAAAAAGGGAATCGTTTTCGGGTATTCCTGCAAGTCGTATTTCGTGAGACTCGTGGAACAGCCTGCGAAAAATGCGGCTAAAACGCCTGCGCATGCCACGAATACCGATGATTTTGGTAAGGATAATTTCATCGCCATAAATATAACTAATGACCAATGACTAGAGTCCAATTACTATATTCTTTTGCGATGAACTTGTCTGCTTACTTTATTTCGGATGCACACCTCGGGGTAAACCCGCCGAGGGCCGTTCCCGATCGTGAAAAAGCGCTTGTCCGGTTCATTGAATCGATCAAGGGCAAAGCTTCGCATCTGGTAATTGTGGGCGATTTGTTCGAATTTTGGTACGAATACAACGATTATGTATGTCGTAACCATTTTGATTTGTTTTTTGCTTTGCACGAACTGGTAAAATCCGGCTGTGAAGTCCATTTATTGCAAGGAAATCACGATTTTGCCTACGGAGATTTCTTCCCGAAGTCCATAGGAGCCCAAGTTCACAAGGAATTGGTGCTAGAGATCCAGGGAAAGCGTGTTTATTTCCGTCATGGCGATGGCGTGGCCAAGTCCGACTTCGGTTACCGGTTGTTCCGTCGCATTCTAGATTTTCCGCTGAACCGGTTCCTGTTCCGTCAAATTCATCCGGATTGGGGAATGGCTCTGGCCCGATTTGTGGGCCGCAGTAGCCGTAAGGCGGGGGAGTCGCGCGTCATCAAGATGGAAGAGTACCTGCAGTGGGCCAACCGTATGCTCAAAGAGACGGGCGCCGACTATTGCGTCCTAGGCCATCATCATATTTCGGGTATCTGGAATGTGGAAAACGGCGTAGTGGCTTCTGCCGGGGACTGGATAAAAAAACTCACCTGCCTCCAGATGGATGCAGGCGAGATTAATATTCTGAATTTTGACGATTAATCGCCGGATCCTGCGTTGTTCGCGCGGGTTTCTGTCGACTTCATCATCTTCTTGCTGGCGTTTTCACCCCAGATCCAAGCCACAATATCGGTATTCGAGAAACGATCCCACATGTCGTCCACCCAGCACCAGTGATGGGTTTCGCCCTTTTCGTCGGTAACGGACCACTTCTCCGGAGTAGCGGAGAAGGTCATCTTGATCGGCTGCGGCTTGCTGTAATTGCCGTATCCATCATTCACGGCAGTAGTTTCCGGCGGATCGATCTCGATGGTCCAGGATTTACCTTCGGTTCGTTTGTAGATGCCGACATTGTACACTATAAGAAGGATGCCTACAATAATGGCCCCCTTGAAGTTCTTCTTGGACAAGAAGAAAATCAAGAGCATGAGCATTAAGATTGCTAAAGCACCCAGGTTATAGTGGGTCGTATAAAACAACTTGAGAATGTCGATCATATTATTCCTCGGCTAATTACTTCTTGGCGCCCTTTTCGGCGGCCTTCTGTTCGGCGACCAGGGAGGCTACGCTGAAGGTAACCGTCTTGCCTTCGACCTTACATTCGGTACGGAAGCTCTGCTTGGGGAGGGCGAGTCCGTGGGAAGAGAAGGTTCCCATGAAAGAGGCGTTGGCATGACTTGCGATGGTGCGAACGTTGATGAAACCCTTGTCCTTACTGAAGGACAGCTTGAAGACCTTCTTCGCGCGATCGTAATCGGCGATCATGGTCTTGTTCACCTGGGTGTTCACGGCGTCTCTCGTGTGACGGTCGAAAATGATGGTTCCGCGAGAGTCAATGGAAAGCATTGTTTTGTTAGCAATGGAATTGCGGCAGGCGATCAGCTTCCACGGGCCTTTCTTCTTGGTAGAATTCCTGCTGGTGAAAATGTACTTGTTGCCTTCCTTTTCGAGTTCGTAAGGACCGGTCACAATCTTTTCGCCGATGGCGTTCAGGGCGCCATTGAAGTAGAGGAACTTGGACTTGGTGGAGTTGACACCCACGATGAAACGGAAAGACGTTGTCTTGGCTTCTTTGGTGGGGGTGATGGCGACGCGCTTTCCGATGGGGTCTACTTCGATGTCGGCATAGGGACCGATCTCAACGATTTCACCCTTCTTGGAAGATTCCTGCTTTGCCATCTTGTCGAGTTTCATCGTCTTGATGGCCTGATCCGGAAAACGCAGAAAACCGCGAATATCCATTTTTACAATGATCGTTTCCATAAACACCTCTTTTTGTTTATTTGTGGTTTTCAATGTAAACTAATAATTTTTTCAAATACGGGCAATACCGATAAGAAAAAAAACAACAAAATCTGTTCCCAAAAGGTTTTCTTGGGAATTAGAGTTTGTAAGGGTTTATTGGAATAAATTGCCTTTTAGAGCCGAAAAAAGCAGTTTTTGCAGGTTTTCTCCGTTGCGGAGAATCAGTTTTGCGTTTCCCAACTTGGAATATTCCAAGTAAGTACGAGCTTCAAATTGCTTTTTGTCACTGACTACAGTTGTGTTATTTTGTGCGCTTTTTAGCTTGTCTGTGGCAGCCTTGAAATTTGTTCGTATGAGGAATTTCGGGTACAGAAAACCATACTTTTGGTGAATTGCGTCAGCGATATCCAGGATGGGATCGATTAAGATAATTTGTTCGTTTTTTGACTGCTGGTTAATGGCGGCGATTGCGCCCATGCCGCGTCCCACAAGGGCTCGCGGCCATTGGCCGTTGACTTGGGCGGCGCATTCTGCAATTTGTGCGGCGTCTTGTGCGAAGGTTTCTTCACTGGGGGTTCCCTTGTTTTGAGCGGAACCTCGATAGTTAAATGTGACGACGCTCACACCCGGAAGCGAATCGATCTGTGCTAAAAATTGTGCAGCGTCTTCGTCGGCTTCTGGATAATAAAGTAGTGTGGGATCATTTTCGTTTCCGAGACTGAATCCGTTCAAGACAGTTCCGTCTTCCAGAGTACAAGAAAGCAGTTTCACTTTATTCTGGATTGCCTCGTTCGCTTCTTTATGATAGATTGCTCGCGGGAATGCATTTCTGCGTTCGGTCAGTGCGAGGTAAAATACCATGCTCACATATATGACTGCAAGAATCCCTGCCAGGCGGAGAATGCGGAATAGGGTGTTCTTCAGAAACGAGGTGATTTTGGAACTGTGAGTCATCGGGCGCAAATTTAGAAAAAAAAGAAAAAAGGGGACTATAAAGAAAAAGGACTTTCGCCTGGTTCCAGACGAAAGTCCAAAGGATGGGATTGGGTGTTCCTTGAATATATCTAAAAAAATCGGCAAGCGTATCACTTCTTTTTTCAAAAGTGTTCACGAATTGTTCTTTTTTGCAAGATTTACGGGAATTTACAAAACTATTTTGAAAAAAGGTGTTCCCAAAAATTGACAAAAAATTTATATTTAGACTGATGAACGTATACGCTTACTACAACTACCGAAAGTTCTTGCAGGACTATTACGACTACCGTAAGTCCGTGCAACGATACTTTTCTTATAGGTCCTTTGCCAAGAAGGCGGGGTATTCCTCGTCTGGCTTTTATTTGGACCTGGTCCGCGGGCGCAAGTCCCTTACGCCCCAAATGTTGCCCAAGTTTATTGCGGCTTTAGGCCTTAACGAAAAGGAAGGCCGCTACTTCACGTTGATGGTGGACTTTACGCACGCCACCACGCCGGCTTCCAAGCAAGCCATCTTCGAGCAGATGTCCGCTCTGCTCCCGAACGCCATCAAGTCTTTGACCAAGAGCCAGCAGGAATATTATAGTAAGTGGTATTACGTCGCCGTCCGCGAAGCTCTGTCCGTCTTGAACGTTGGCCCGAAGAATATTCAGGAACTGGCTTTGTTCCTGAACCCCCGCATCACGCTGCCGCAGGCAAAGCAGGCTATCCAGCTGCTTTTGTCGATGCAGTTGATTGAACTGGACGAAAAAGGTTTTTATCGCTCGGTGAACAAGGCTATCTTTAGCGGTTCTGAAATCGCTCCCTTGTTTGTCCACCAGTTCCAGAAGCAGATGATGGACTTGGGCAAAGACGCCCTGGACCATTACAGCACCGAACGCAGAAATGTATCTTGTATGACGATGAGCGTTTCTGCCGAAGGCCTGGAACGCATTATCAGCAAGATTGACTTGTTCCGCAAGGAAGTGGTCGATATCGTTCGTTCGGACGAAGGTGAAACCATGGTGTGTCAGATGAATATCCAGTTTTTCCCGCTCAGCAAGGAAAAGGTGGACCTGCCGCCAGAAACCGAGGAGGAAAAATGAGCAAGAAGTTTTCTTTGCTAGCATGCCTAGCCTCGTTTGCGGTTGCCTTTATCGCTTGCAGTAACGAAAAGGTTGCCGGCACCGTGACCGATACGGGTAACACGGTTACCGCCGAAACACAGGTGACGGGTGTCGTTCTCCGTGTAGACGGAACTCCGGCTTCCGATGCGATGGTCCGTATGGCCCGTATGGCCGTTTACGATTCCGTGCTGCATCTTCCTGAACAAATCGAAGTGCTGACGGACTCTGCCGGTGTATATGCATTTGATTCGGCTCTGTCCGACACGTTCCAACTTGCCGTTATCGATACGTCTGCCGTGGAAGTGTTCTTCTTGCCGCGTACGACCTTGCAGGCCAAGGCCTACGATAGCATTAAGCTTGCCAAGGCTGCCGTGGTTTCGAGCGTGCTCTATTTTGAAGAAGTCGAAGATTCCGCCGTGTCGGTGGGCGGTCACTTTATGACCTGCCTGTCGGGTACGCCTTTCTGCGAAGATGTCTTTGCTGCGGATAGTTTCTATATGCTGGTTCCGGCAGGCAACTGGAATATGGAAATCTTCCCGGGTGATTCCATGATGGTGGCCCGTATGCAGTCTCTCGGCTTTGACGACAGCCTGATTTACCGCAGCTTGAGCCTGGAACGTATTTACGAAGGCGATACGGTGAGCCCGGGTCCGATCGTGTGGAGCACGACGGCTAAGGCAGATACACTGATCAAGGAATCCGAAAAAGAGACGAAGAATGTCGCCCGCATTTCGGGAACGGTGCTTTGCAAGGGCGATAAGCCTTGCGCCGATGTCGAAGTGATGACGATTCGCGATATTTATGGATTCGAATTCGTGGAAGGCGATTCACTTGAATTTTTGGCACAGACCAAGACCGATAGTTCTGGACGCTGGTGGCTGCCTGTTCCCGATTCCTTGCCGTCGGATTCGTTCCGTTTTGAATTCCGCAGAGTGCAGGACGGCGAAAAGACTTTGGTCGGCGTATCCAGCTACCTGACCAAGAAGGATATCGAAGGCCTGAAGGATACCTTGGACATCGGTAAGTCTAGCTTGGCGAAGGCATCGTCTTTGTTGAGCGGTGTGAAACTGGTGGTTGACCGCGAAGACACGACCCAGTCGAACAACTGCATGGTGAACAGCGTGGTGGTGGGTATCAAGGGTACCTCGCATTTTGTGCGTGACATGACCTGCTACATGATGGTCATGGATGGTCTGCCTGCCGGTGAACAGCAGGTGGTGCTCTACTCTGGCGACCCGAAGGTGATGGCGAAATTGCGTCAGTCGGCAACTCCGACGCAGTTCTATGTGACATTTACGCCCGTGTCGCTCCCCGAAGGTAACACTTTGGAGCAGCAGTGGATGACTTACACCCCGCCTAATCAAAATATTTTCAAATAACCCCTTGCCGAAGTGAATTTCTTTTACTAACTTTGGGGGCGCATTGAGCTATGGTGTAATGGTAGCACAACAGATTCTGACTCTGTTTGTCTAGGTTCGAATCCTGGTAGCTCAACGAATAACTCTTTGCTCGTACCCCTGAGCAGAGAGTTTTTTTTTAAGTTCATTAACCACGAATCACTGTCTACTTCCAACTTCCTATTGTCTACTATATATATTTATTCTATGGAATTTTTCGATTACTACGAGAAGCTTTTTGGCGAACGTTGGCCAACCTTGCTGGAATCCCTGAAAGGCGAGGGCTGCGCGACGGAACTGCGTTTTGGCGATGGCTTGGAACCGTATTTTTTGGATGAAGCATCTGTGTTCGCGGCAAAAGCGCTGGGTGTGGAACCTGGTGACGATGTGCTGGACATGTGTGCGGCTCCCGGCGGAAAGACTCTCGTAATCGCCTCGATGCTTAAAGGTGAAGGCTCTTTGCAGAGTAACGACCGCTCGCCGGATCGCCGCTTGAGGCTCCAACGCGTGATTGAAAATTCCTTGCCCGAAAGCTGGCGTTCCGTTATCAAGGTGACGGGTTACGACGGCATGAAGTTTGGGCTCCATAAAAAGGAGTGCTTTGACAAGATCCTGCTGGATGCACCCTGTTCTTCGGATAGGCATGTGCTGAATTCGCCTGCGCATTTGGAAGTTTGGTCTGCGAAGCGCGTTAAAAGGCTTTCGGTGGAGCAGGGCGCCCTTTTGGCCTCGGCGGTAGACGCCCTTAAGCCGGGAGGAACCGTTGTCTATGGCACTTGTGCGCTGTCGCCGATGGAAAACGACGATGTTGTCAAGAAAATTTTGAAGAAGCGCCCCGCCATGCGTTTCGAAAAAATCGAGGAGCTGTTGCCCGGCGCTGACCGCACCGAATTTGGCGTGCATATTCTGCCGGACCGTTCCAATGGCCGCGGCCCCATTTACTGCGCTAAGCTCGTGAAAGAAAAATAGCGAGCCAAAACGACTTTTAGTCGATTTTTTATTTATCTTTACAATATGTTTAAGCGAATAGTTTTTTCGTCTTTTTTTGCGTTGGCTAGCGTTTTCGCATTTGCCGATGATGCTGTGACTGAACAACCTGCTCCGCAGGTCGAGTCTTCTTCTTCGGAGGCCTCGTCTTCTTCTGTGGCGGTGTCTTCTTCGTCGGAAGAACCCGAAGGCCCCAAGTACCGCGAGGTTCCTGTTCGCTACTGGGTGAATGGGGATTCTGTAGAGCTGGAAGCGATTTTTGTCAAAATCGAAAATGACACGGTTTACTTGAAAAAGCCGACCGAAGCCGAACTCAAGCATATCGAGCATATTACCGACCAGCAGGCGATCGCCTTGCAAGAAAGTAACGGCCAGGAAGTCGAACAGACCGAGGATGAAAACGAAGAAGTTGATTTGAATGCGAAACCCGCTGAAATCATTATGACGGATGCCATCAAGGATTCCATGGCGGCTCAGTCGGATACGACGAAGGCTGAGGCTGCTCCGGTAGATGATGGCGCTGACGACGATTTGGAAACGGCTCTTCAAAAAGAAGACAAACGCGTGAAAATGGAAGAAATCGCGAAGATGGAACAGGAAATCCGTGAACGCGAAATCCAGGATAGCATTGCCGCCGCTAAAAAGAATCCTTATATCAAGATTTTCAGGTTCGAACTCAAGCGTCTTTACAATATGGAAGACGAAGTGATGATCGACTTGTCCCTTTCGAACTATGTGGTTCCCGAAAAGAGGGTCATCGAAGAGACGATTGAACTTTATCCGCCGGGAAATGCCAACTTGCTGGTGGTTTCGGAACCGGCTGCATGCTCGCTGTTTGTGAACGGAATTCCCTTGAAGCAGGTTGCCCCTGATACCATTAGGAATATCAAGCCGGGCAAGTACACCATTTCTGTGATGAAGGTTCTGAAGGACGTGGAATGGTGGGGTTCCGCTGTGGTGCGCATTAACGCCGACAGCGTGAACAAGGTGACTATTCCCGTGCTGCGCCCCTCGACCCGTTTGACGCTGAACTCCAACCCCGAAGCGGCTGAAGTTTACGTGGGGGAGGCCCCGTCTTTGAACAAGATGCCGCATTACATGACCGACATGATTGTGGATAACGTAAAGCCGCAGGTCAAGACGACGGTATACTTTAGAAAGGTTGGTTACCGCGATACGTCCGTGACGACGGAAATCAAGCCCTATATGCCGAACCTGGTGTATGTTGACATGACTCCGGTGCTGGATGACCTTGAGTTTATTGAAGGCCAGAACGCCTTTAACAAGGAACGTGGTTTAAGGCGTATCGGTCGCGGACTTTTGTGGAGTTCCATTGTTCCGATTATTGCCGGTGGTGTCATGTGGTATCTGGCAGAACGGGATTGGAGCAAGGCTGCTGACAAAAAGCACGCCTATGAGCGTTTGTCTGCATTCGATAGTGACGACACCCGACAGATGGTCAAGGATAACCATGAGCTGAATGATAGCGGCGACACCAAGTGCGGTGTAGCGATCGGTCTTGGCGCCTTGGGCCTTGGGCTCCTTACGGCAGGCATTATTCTTGCGTTCTAGCATTGTAGGCTAGCGATGTCCTTGAAGTCCTTGCTTGTATGTTTGCTTTGCGGGGCTTCGCTGGTGTGCGCGCATCCTCACGTATTCGTAGATGCGAAAATCAAGGTGGTGTTCGACAACGCCGGTTTTTCGGCGGTGAAGAACCACTGGGTCTATGATGAAATCTATAGCTCCGCGATGATGTCGTCGGGCGACGCGGACGGTGACGGAAAAATTTCGGAGTCGGAGAACAAGTGGTTCTGCGAAACGATTCTTGGTCCTCTCAAGGAATTCAATTATTACAACTACGTCCAGTCGGGCTCGGTATTTTTGAAGGCCCAGGGGCTTCCGAATTTCAAGGCATCGTTTAAGAACGGCAGGCTGATTCTTGATTTTGATGTGAAATTTACAAGCCCCGCAGACCCTTCTGGAGGTGCGGATTACACGATGCTCGTGATTGCGGTGGCAGACCCGTCCAACTACATTCAGGTGACGGCCGACATGGAGAATGCCGATGTGGACGGACCTGAGTCTTTTGATATCGAGTTCTTTAATGATGGCCTGCAGGGACTGACCCTGTTCCGGGCTTTCCGTTCGGATATTGAAGGCCTATACTTGAGGTTTAAAAAGAAATAATTCGGGGTGTTTCCTTGTTTTTTCTATTTTTGCAAAGACAAGGAGATGATATGATGAAAAAGTTTATTGCGGCTTGCCTGTTCGGCATTACCTTCGCTTCGGCTCAAGTGGTGGATGACCCTTATGCCTATACCTCTGGAGCACAGGAAAAAGAAACTCCTGTAATGGACATCAACCATACTGAAAATGACGAACCGATGTTTGCGGTGTCTATTCATCCGATATCCATGTTGATTTTGTCGTTGTTCGACATCCCGTCGATTTACTTGACGATTGAAGGAAACCTGGGAAGCCACATGTCCTTGATTACTCGCCCCAGTTATATCTGGGCTGAATTCTCGGATAGTGACGAAGATCTGGATATTTACTTGTTCGGCATTTCGGAAGGCTTGCGTTTTTACTTTGACGAAG
This sequence comes from Fibrobacter sp. UWT2, assembly GCF_900142545.1. Taxonomy (NCBI): domain Bacteria; kingdom Pseudomonadati; phylum Fibrobacterota; class Fibrobacteria; order Fibrobacterales; family Fibrobacteraceae; genus Fibrobacter; species Fibrobacter sp. UWT2. The sequence continues at coordinate 205,292 of NZ_FRBF01000004.1, forward strand.
GACACCGCGGTCTGTATTTGGCGGGACATTTCAATTATGCTCGTGTAGGCTTGGAATACACGTACGATTACGACCATGACGAGGACTATGAGGCTCACGCGAATGGTTTTGGTTTTGGGATTTATATCGGTCATAAGATCCGTGTGGGACACTTTACGTCGTCTTGGGATATCGGATATTCCTATATGAAGTACTCTGCTTCGGGTAAGGAAAAGGACGATGTAGAAGATGTCTCTACCGTGGGCTCGGGCTACGACATAAATTATACGATCGGTTTCGCTTTCTAGTCGTATTTTTCTATTTTTGCGAAAAACGGAGATTTTTATGCCAGCAATTCATTTGACTGCAGAAAATTTTGACTCGGTGATTTCTTCGGGCCAGTTGGTCTTTGTGGACTTCTGGGCAACGTGGTGCCGTCCGTGCATGATGATGGGCCCGATTGTCGATGAACTTGCCGATGAATACGATGGCCGTGCGGTCATTGCTAAAATCAACGTGGACGATGCCGGTGTGAGCGATATCTGCGCCCGCTTTGGCATTACCAACATTCCCAACATGAAGCTCTTCAAGAACGGCGTGGAAGTGGGCAATGTAGTAGGTGCCGTACCGAAGGCAACCGTTAAAGGCGTTATCGACCGCAACCTGTAGGCCCCATGCTGACCAAACGATTGATTGTATGCCTTGATGTCCGCAACCGCAAGGTGACGAAGGGCGTCAAGTTTAAAGGTAATATCGATATCGGTGACCCTGTAGAAATGGGTGCGCAGTATAGTGCCGACGGTGTCGATGAACTTGTGTTTTATGATATTACCGCGAGTGCCGAAAATCGCCCTTGCGATATGGAAATGATTCGCCAGATTGCACACCGCGTGTTTATTCCGTTTGCGGTGGGCGGCGGTATCCGCAACTTGGACGATATGCACGAAGCCCTTTTGGCCGGCGCCGAAAAGGTGAGCGTGAATAGTCTTGCCGTGCTTCACCCCGAAATCATTGCTGATGGCGCGAAAGCTTTTGGGCGCCAGTGCGTGGTGCTGGGCATGGATGCCAAGTTCGTGGGTGTTTCGGACAAGTTTAAAAGCGGCTACGAAGTCTATATTCGCGGTGGTCGCCAGGCGATGGGCATCGATGCTGTGGAATGGGCCAAGAAGGCCGAGGACTTGGGCGTCGGCGAAATTTGCCTGAACGCAATCGATACCGACGGCGTCCGCAATGGCTATGAATTGAATATTACGGACCAGGTGGCACGTGCGGTGCAGGTGCCCGTGATTGCTAGCGGCGGTGCCGGAACTCCGGCTCATATTGTGGACTTGTTCCGCAAGACTTCTGCCGATGCAGCCCTGGTGGCTTCCATGGTTCATTTTGGCGATTACACGGTGCCCGGAATCAAGAAAGAAATGCTTGCGGCAGGAATCCCTGTGCGCAAGAAAATGAACGGCGAGGTGTAGCTTGAATCCTTCTGTTGCAGTTAAAATTTTTGAAGCAGGCAAGAGTGCCGGTGCGGATTTTGTCGAGATTTTTGAAGAAGAAACTCGCAGTTCGATGCTTGGACTGAAGTCGAGCCAAATTGAATCTGCAACAGCTGGAACCGAATACGGCATAGGCATCCGTCTGATTTACGGAACCGAGGTGCTTTACGGCTTTACCAGCGACGATTCCGAAGAGGCCCTGGTAAAACTCGTACAAACTCTCGCTTTTGGCCGCATTGCAGGCCAGTCTGCGAAACCCTTTGAATTTGCACCGCAAAAGCGCGTTGCAGATTACAATGTGGATGCATTCAAGGATCCCCGCGTGCTGGGGCAGGCGGTGAAGCAGGACTTCTTGTTCCGCGCAGATCAGGCTGCCCGCAAAATTTCGGATAAAGTAGTGCAGGTGGGTGCCTCGGTGACGGATTCTTGCTCCACGATTTCGCTGATGAATAGCGAAGGGCTGAATTTGTCGATGAATCGCGCTCGTTTACGTGTAAACGTGACGGTGACGGTTTCTGATGGAACCGAAAGATTGACCACCCACGAAGCGCCCGGTGCCTTGGGCGGCTATGAACTTTTGGCTAATTATTCGCCTGAAGCGTTGTCTACCGAAGCCGCCGAGCGCGTGCTCCGTATGCTTTCGGCAGGCTACATTAAGGGTGGCCAGATGCCTGTGGTGATGGGTAACGGCTTTGGCGGCGTGATTTTCCACGAAGCTTGCGGACATCCGCTGGAAACGGAATCGGTCCGTCGCGGCGCAAGCCCGTTCTGTGGAAAATTGGGTGAGGCTATTGGCCAACCCTGCTTAACCGCTATTGATGACGGTACCATGGATGGTGTGTGGGGTAGCCTTAAGTACGATGACGAAGGTACTCCGGCTCAGCGCACAACCTTGATTGAAAACGGTATCTTGAAGACTTATATGAGCGACCGCGTGGGTGCCAAGGAAGTGGGAATTGGCCTTACGGGTTCTGCCCGTCGCGAAAGCTACAAGTATGCACCTGTAAGCCGTATGCGCAATACGTTTATCGCCCCCGGTAAAGATACGCTCGATTCGATGATTGCAAGTGTCGATAACGGTCTTTATGCGGCTCGCATGGCGGGCGGTTCTGTGAATCCGGCGACGGGCGAATTTAATTTCGCGGTTGACGAAGGCTATGTGATTCGTAACGGCAAGATTTGCGAACCGGTACGCGGCGCGGCCCTCATTGGCAAAGGCCACGAAATCATGCCCCGCATTAGCATGGTGGGTTCCGACTGGGATGTGGCTGCCGGTGTTTGCGGAGCAAGCTCCGGCCATGTGCCCGTAACGGTGGGGCAGCCTTCGATTAAGGTAGACCAGATTCTGGTCGGCGGCCGCTAGATTTTAGCCCAGCGTCTTTTGGGATTGGGGCAGTGGTCCTCGTGACCATCTGGCCAAATCCAGACTTCATCTGTAAAAGGACATTTTTCGCAGGATCCGCTCATGGGGCAGGATTCTGTGGGGTCTTCCAGGAATAGGGAACCTTCGTACTTGATTTTGTCCGAATGGAGAGAACCTTCAAGAAGTTCGTGGCGGAGGGAATCAAGTTCTTCCTTGCTTAGCTTGAAACGCCTTTCGAGGATTGCCGAATCCGGGATGAATACGGCCGGATTCCATTTGATGCGATGGACGCCTGCTTTTTCGGCCCAGGAGACGAGATCCTTGTAGTCTTGATGGTTCTCGCGGTGCAATGTCACTTGCAATGAAATGGTGGCACTGGAATCTAGTCGGCGCTTGCGGCATGCGATGAGTTTTTCGACGTTTTCGCGCCACAAGTTGCGCAGGAATCCGCCCATTTCGTAAGCGAGTGTGCTGACTTTGATGTCGCTACAGGCTTGAACCAGTTCGAACATGACCGAAGGCGTGCCCCACTTGCTGGGGAAAGTCCCGTTGGTGGTGAGGTTTATCTTGACGCCGCTCATTTCGCAAAGATGCATCAAATCTTCAAATTTTGAATAAAGTAAAGGTTCCCCCATGGTGGAGGGGATGACTTCCTTGAGTAGGGGCTTTCCGGATTCGTCAAGGTCGGCGGCGTATTTTTCGATGGCGGCCTTGGCGGTTTCAAAGGGCATTTCTCCAGCGTAGGAGACGATGCCACGTTGCCTTAAAAAGCAGAGGGCGCAACGTAGATTGCACTTGTCGGGGTTGGTAAGTAGAGTAATACGATGCACTATCAGGCCCTATGCTCCCTGATGTACTTGATGGCGGCGAGTCCTGCCTTGGCGCCTTCGCCTACGGCAACAGCAACTTGGAGCGTTCCGCCGGTGCAGTCGCCTGCAGCGAAAAGGCCGGGGAGCGTTGTCTGGAAATCGTTGTCGAGAACCAGTGTGGGGCCGTCAAAGCCTGCGCCGGCTTTCTTGGCGAGATCGGTTGCGCTGGCACTTCCGAGGGCGACAAAGAGTCCGTCGAATTCTTCTTCGGTGCTGTCTTCGTAATGCACGCCCTTGAACTGGCCTTCGCCAACCAAGGATTGCAGGTGACGATTTTCGATGCGGACACTGGGCGGGAACGATGTGGCCAAGGCGGCTCCGTTCGTAAGGAGCGTGACACTCTTGACAACGGGCAAAAGTTCCTGGACTTCGTGGAGGGCGTATTCGCCGCTACCCAGAACAGCCACGTTTTTCTGACGGTAGAAGAAAGCGTCGCATACGGCGCAGTAGCTTACGCCGTGGCCTTCCAGTTCTGCCATACCGGCGACCGGGTGCTTGTTGCGGGCGGCACCAGTTGCCATGATGCAGACTTTTCCGTGGTATTCACCGACAAGGCCCTTGGCAGAAAATCCGGTGCCGTCAAACATGAGGTCGGTGATTTCGTCGTCGATAATTTGGGCTCCCAGGGCTATTGCCTGCTTGTGGCCCACTTCTAGAAGTTCTTCGCCGCTAAGGGGCTTTTCGAGTCCGTAGTAGTTCTGGATCATGTGGGCTTTGGCGAGAGCTCCGCCGTCTTTACCGACGAGTTGAACGGACAACCCGGCTCTCAATCCGTAGAGAGCGGCTGAAATTCCGGCGGGACCATAGCCCAAAATCAGCATATCTGTCATAAAATCCTCTAAGTATCTTTATTTTTTACAATGTTAAAATACAAATTATTTATCTTATGGAATAGGTTGTTTGTGGTAAAAAAACATAAAGGATAACAATGGAACGATTGATACCACGTGATATGTTTGTTGAAGCTGGGTACGGTCCCAGTTTTGCTGCGCAACTTATACAAAATGCCTATAGCAAGCTATTTGAAGGGGATCCGATTAACGAACGCGTCTGCTTTGATGCTTCTGATGATATGAGTTATATCATTGATATTGGGCATGACGACATTCGTTCCGAAGGCATGAGCTACGGCATGTACATTACCGCACTGACGGGGCATGAACGTCAGTTCGACAAGCTGTGGAATTTTTCGAAACGTTACTTGCGTAACGATGACGGTCCGCACGTGGGTTATTTTGCTTGGCAGGTTTCGACGACGGACTTTTGCAAGATGGACCCGGGTGCAGCTCCCGATGGTGAAGAATACTTTGCCATGGCCCTCTTGATCGCTGCAGAAAAATTCAATCGCCCGGACCTCAAGGATGAAGCCATTGGCCTCATTAATTGGATGCGCAACAAGCCGAATAACGGAATCGTTGGTCCGATGATTGATCCTGAACGGAACCTGGTGAAGTTCTCTCCTGTATTGGGAAATGACTTTACGGACCCGAGCTACAACACCATTGCCTTCTACCGCGCCTTTGCAGAAGCGACGGGCGACGAAAGGTGGTATACGACTGTAGAACAGAGTCTTGAATATTTGCAGAAGGCTGCTCACCCTGTAACGGGGCTTTGCAGCGAATATTCCGAGTACGACGGCACTCCGCGTGCAACGCCCTGGTACCCCGAAAGTGATTGCTTTAGCGGTGACGCTTGGCGTGTGGCCATGAACCTGAGCTTGGATTATGCCTTGTTCAAGGGTCATGAGTGCGAAAAGCAGATTTGCGAAAAGATGCTCAATTTCTTCAACAGCAAGCGTCCGTACCTTGCAGACTATGCCATTGATGGTGGCGATTTCCCGCGTCCGGGCCGTAACGCGACTCCGGGTGTGATTGCCATGAATGCGGCTGCTACTCAGGTGTTGCCGACGGATGACCCGCGCATCAAGCCGTTCGTGAAGGATTTGGCTGCTTTGTCGGTGCCTTACCGTTTCTGGCGCTATTATGACGGAATGCTTTATCTGATTGGACTTCTTGCTACTGCAGGAAAAATCAGAATTTAAGTTTTTTGAAAAGGAGTAGAAGAAATGAACAAGATAAATGCGCTGATGGTTTCGGGGGCTGTCGCTGCAGCCTTGATCTTTGCGGGTTGCGAAGATGTTCGCGTTGAGAATTACCCTAGCGGAAAAGTCCGTATCGAGACGACCTATGTCAAGGACAAGAAGGAAGGTCCCGAAAAGGAATATTACGAAAACGGAAACGTAAAGCGCGAAGCGAATTACGTGAATGACCGCCGCGAAGGGGTAGTGAAGGAATTCTACGAAGACGGAACGCCTGAAGCGGAATACACTTATGCCGACGGTTACATTGAAGGCCCGGTGATTCGCTACCATAAGAACGGCAAGGTCGCCTCGAAGGCTGAATACAAGCAGAATAAGCAGATTGCTTTCGGCGAATACTTTGACGAAAATGGTGAACCGGCAACGAGCGGTTCTTACAAGGACCCGCGCGATGGTTACTCTTACGAATGGATTCGCATTGGCTCGCAGCTTTGGACTGCCGAAAACATGAATTATGGCACGGCATCGGGCTCTCTTTGCGCCCAGTGCAACCATTGGGGCCGCCTCTACAATCTTGAAAATGCCAAGAAGGCTTGCCTTGAAGGCTTCCACATGCCGACCAAGCAGGAATGGAATGAATTGCTCACTTTTGCGGGCAAGGAAAAACCGGTGGGCGTCGTACTGAAGGCTGGCTATGGCTGGGACCCGATCAAGGGTACGAACAACTACGGCAATGGCAAGGATGAACTCGGATTCGGTGCCAAGGCCGGTGGCGGTCACTTTGCCAAGAGCGATGTCCCGCTGAAGGAGCGCAAGTTCGAAGCTGCTGGCCAGAAGGCTTATTTCTGGACGGCTGAAGGCGAAGTGCTCGTGTTCTTCCACGACAAGGACATAGCCAAGTTCGAAAAGTTCAATCCGGAATACGGCGCAAGCTTGCGTTGCATTAAGGACTAATTTGATTTAAATTGAAAAAAAGAAAGGCGCTCCGGTGAGCGCCTTTTTTAATGGTTTGAAATGTGTCGCGATTATGCGATATTGAGGCTCTGTTCGCGGATACATTCGACTTCGTTCTTGAGTTCGATGGCGAGGGCGGCGATGTCGGCACTCTGGCACTTGGTGCCGAGGGTGTTGGCTTCGCGGCCCATTTCCTGCAGAATGAATCCGAGGTTCTTGCCTTGGGCGCCGCCTTCCTTGAGGGCGTTCAAGAAAAGCTTATTGTGGCTGCGGAAACGCGTGATTTCTTCGTGGATGTCGAGCTTGTCGGCCATGATGCAGGCTTCCTGCAGCAGGCGGACGTCGTCGATTTCGCTGTCCTTCAGGAGCACGTTGATGCGTTCCTTGAACTTGTCTTTCCACACTTCGATACGCTGCGGGTCAAGCACTTCGATCTTGTCGAGGACGGCGTTCAGGTGATTCACGCGGCCTTCGAGATCGCGGGCGAGGTTGGCGCCTTCCTTGGCGCGCATTTCATTCACCTGGTCGAGAGCCTTGTCGAGTTCGGCGGCGAGGTGCTTTTCAAGCGCTTCGGAGTCGGCATCGGCATCGGTGAATTGCAATACTTCGGGGAGCGCAAGAATGTTTTCCAGAGTGATATTGCCTTCGATGCCGAACTTCTTTTGCATGGCACGCGTGATGTCAACGAACTTGGCGATGGCAGCTTCGTTATAGGAAACCGGAATGTTTCCGCCAGTGCCTGCGCCAAGCGTCACGCTGAAGATGACCGAGCCGCGGACCAGCTTGTCCTTGATCTGATTCTTGAAGCTGTTTTCGAGGTAGGCAAGGTTCTTGGGCAACTTGCAGGAGATGTCCAAGAAGCGGTTGTTTACGCTGCGGACTTCAATCACGCAGCTTGCGCCCTGGTACATGGACTCGCTTTTTCCAAACCCCGTCATCGATAAAATAGCCATAATTAATCCCTAAATTTATTTCTTGCTCACCATGGCAATCACGTGTTCAGCGCCGAAGGTCGTGAGGCCGATAGCCGTCAGGAACTTGCTGAACTTATGTTCGTTCTGGTAATGAATGGTTTCGACCTTCAGGCCTTCCTTTTCGCAAAGAGTATAGAAATCTTTGAGCGTGAGCACACGGATGTTCGGCGTGTCATACCATTCGTAAGGCAATTCCTTGGACTTGGGCATGCGACCGCGCAGCATCAGGCTTCCGCGAGTTGTCCAGTGACCGAAATTCGGGAAGGTCACAATGGCGCGCTTGGCCACACGCAAAAGTTCGTTCAAGAGAGCCACCGGGTCGCGGATTTCTTGAATGGTGCGGTTGATGATGGCGTAGTCGAAGCTGCCGTCCTTGAAGTCACGGACGCCGCTTTCGTCAAGGTCTCGCTGGATCACGGGTACATCGTTTTCGAGGCAATCCATGATGCTCTTGAAGTTGCGTTCGATGCCGAGAACTTCGACATGCTTTTTCTTGTTCAAGAAATCGAGCAGTTCGCCGTTACCGCAACCGAGGTCAAGCACCTTGGTGTTTTCCTTGACGAGGCTTCCGATGTAGTCGAAGTCTTCGGTGTCGTGGAATACCGGCATGACCTGCGTATCGGCCGAGGCCGGAATAATCTTGCTGTCGAGGAAACGGCCCACGGCCTTTCCGAGGTCGCCGACTTCGATAAGGAAGCCGTCGTGGCCGAATTGGGTGTCGAGTTCGAGGCTGGTGACCACTTTGCCGGTATTCAAGAGTGCGCTTGTGATGCGGCGCGATTCATGCGGCGGGAAAAGCCAGTCGGTACTCAGGTTGACATTCAGGAATTCTGCCTTTACGCCCTTGAAAGCATTTTCGAGAGAGCCGTATTCCGTTTCAAGATCGAAGCTGTCGGTAGCGTGTGCAATGTGCAGGTAGCTGTTGGCGTCGAAACGGTCGACGAATTTGGCTCCCTGGTAACGCAGGTAGCTTTCGAGCGGAAGATTCAGGTCGAAAGGCGTGCTGTAGGTGACAGCGTGGTTGCGGCTTTCCTGGTCTTGAGCGCGCTTGAACTTTTGTTCCATGCCCACAGCGCTGAGGTAGGTAATGTGGGCGAGTTTGCGGGCGTTCGAAAGACCGACATCGGGGTGGGCGGATTCGTAGTAGTCGCCACCGTTAAAGTTCGGGTCTTGGGTAATTACGTCTCGGGCGACGATTTCAAAACCGAGAGCCTGGCTGCTGAAACGCGGAGAGCTTGCAATCACGATGCAGCGGCGCACGAGATCCGGGTAGTAAATGGCCCATTTCATGGCCTGGAAACCACCCATGGAACCGCCGATCACGCAGCAGAGCTGATCGATGCCGAGTCCCTTGGCGAGTTCGCGCTGGGCGTTCACCATGTCACCGATGGTGATCATCGGGAAGGTGCTGCCGTAGGGCTTGCCGGTGCGCGGGTTGATGGAGGCGGGGCCAGTCGTGCCTTTGCAGCCACCCAAAATGTTACTGCACACGACAAAGAACTTGTCTGTATCGACCGGCTTTCCGGGGCCAATCAGGGCGTCCCACCAACCGGGTTTCTTGTCGTTTTCGGTATAGTAGCCGGCAACGTGAGCGTCTGCTGTAAGTGGAGAACACACCCAGACAACATTGCTCTTGTCGGCGTTTAGCGTTCCGTACGTTTCGTAACGGATGGTCAGCGCCGGAAGGGTCTTGCCACTTTCAAGCTTAAAACCCTCGTCCCCATAATCCTTCGTAAAGGTTTGGGGCACCACTGGGCCGACGCTATATTTATGCAAAAATTCACTCATATGCATAAATATAGCTTATTCCAACATAATCGTAAACGGTCCGTCGTTGGTTAAACTCACCTGCATGTCAGCGCCGAAGCGCCCTGTTTGCACGTTTGGTATCTCTTTTTTGCATTCCGCTATAATATAATCATATAGCTCGCTTGCTAGGGTGGGGTTCCCGGCTCCGTTGAACGTGGGGCGGTTTCCTTTGTTGCAATTTGCGTATAAAGTAAATTGCGAAACGAGCAGGAGTTCGCCGCCGACATCTTTGATGGAGAGATTTGTCTTGCCGTTTTCGTCGGCGAAGATGCGGAGCGCAAGCATTTTGCGGATGTAGCGGTCGGCGACTTCTTTGGTGTCGCCTTCACCCACTCCGATAAGGATCATGTAGCCCTTGCCGATTTTTCCGACGGTTTCTCCGTCGATGTCAACTTGGGCGTTGAGAACTCGTTGAATCAGGAATTTCATAGGCCTGCAAAATAATAAAAAATTCCTATAGCAGCCCCAAGGAACGGTGGAATCTGTCAGAAATCTTATAAAATTATATTTTCCTTACAAAAATAAGGGGGAAGGCTCCAAAAGGGTGCAAAAAAATCCATTCTTTTCTAAATTTGGCCGCGGTTTGTAAACAAAAAGTTAATAAAAGAGGTGTAAAGATGGTCGTAGAACCGATGATTCGCAGCAATATGTGCGTGAATGCTCACCCTCAAGGCTGCGCCATGGATGTGAAACGCCAGATTGAATACGTACAAAAGAAGCGCGCTGAACGTGGTACCCCGAAAGATGCTCCGAAGACGGTTCTGGTGTTGGGATGTTCGACCGGTTATGGACTTGCTAGCCGTATTTCGGCGGCGTTTGAATTCGGTGCCGCAACCATCGGCGTGTCCTTCGAAAAAGAAGGTGTCGATGAACCTCGCCAAAAGAGTGGAACTCCGGGTTGGTACAACAACATGGCTTTCGACAAGTTCGCTCATGAAGCGGGCCTCGAAGCGGTAACGTTTAACGGCGATGCATTCTCCCACGAAATGCGCAAGAACGTTATCGATACGCTCAACAAGATGGGCCGTAAGGTGGATTTGCTGGTGTACAGCGTGGCATCGAGCGTGCGTGTGGATCCGGACAACGGAACGCTTTACCGCAGCGTGTTGAAGCCGATTGGCGAAACCTTTACCGGCGCAACCATCGATTGTATGACAGGTGCTATCAGCACCATCAGCGCAGAACCCGCAACAGACGAAGAATCCGCCAATTCCGTGAAGGTGATGGGTGGCGAAGACTGGGCGCTTTGGGTGCGTCAGCTCAAGGATGCCGGCGTGCTTGCTGAAGGTATTAAGACAGTGGCCTATTCTTACATCGGCCCGAAGCTTTCTCATGCGATTTACCGCGACGGTACCATCGGTGGCGCCAAGAAGCATTTGGAAGCAACCGCCAAGGAACTCAATGCGGAACTCCAGAAGGAATTGAAGGGCGAAGCTTATGTGTCCGTGAACAAGGGGCTGGTGACGCGCTCGAGTGCCGTGATTCCTATTATTCCGTTGTATCTTTCGGTACTCTTCAAGGTGATGAAGGAACAGGGAACTCATGAAGGCTGCATTGAACAGATGGAACGCCTGATGAACGAACGCCTTTATACGGGCTGCGCCGTTCCTACTGATGAAAATAACCTGATCCGTATTGATGATTGGGAATTGGACCCGAAGGTGCAAGAGGAAGTGAACAAGCGTATGGCAACGATCACCCAGGAAAACCTGGCTCAGGTGGGTGACTTGGAAGGCTATCGTCACGACTTCTTGGCCACGAACGGCTTTGACATTGAAGGAGTGGATTACTCCGCCGATGTGAAGAGCATGATGACGATTTAATTTGCGTTTTATGTTGTGAAAGCTAAAAAAGGCGCGGGTAAAACCGCGTCTTTTTTATGGTCTTTAAAGGGCGAAAACTCGCTTGATTTCGTCCACTTTCGTGGTGGCGGTGAGTGCAAGCCGCAGTAGCACGGCGGCTTTTTGCGGCGGCAAGCGGCCGGCGCAAATGCGGCCGGGAGCAAGCGATTCGTTCAAAGTTACTAGCCCGTGGTGGATTCGTGTCGAAACGACCACGGGAATGTCGATGTTTTCGAGGACTTTCGCCCAGGCGAGGCTGAATTCGCCCGAACCTGCGCCTGCGATGACAAGGCCGTCGGAGACGCAGGCGGCGTATTCCAGAATCTTCGGATTCGCATCTACGGTAAAGTAGACGACGTTGACGCGGGGGAGGCTTTCGAGCTTGGAGACGTCAAAGAAGTTCTGTTCTTTGAGGGCGTTCCAGTTGGAGCCTTCGCCGGGAGCGTTGACGCCCATGGCGTTGATGGCCGAGGCGCTGCACTTTTGTACGCTCCGGGCGTCAAAAAGTTCGCCTGCAAAATACACCCACACTAAATTTGCCGGAGGATCGTCGTCGACGGCGAAGCCGGCTGCCGCACGTACGGCACCTAATAAGTTTTCGGGACCATCAGGGTTCTTGGCGGTAGCGGGCTTCATGGAGCCTGTAAAGATGACCGCCTTTTCGCACTTGACCGTAAGGCTTACGAAGTAGGCCGTTTCGTCCATCGTGTCGGTGCCGTGAGTGACGACGATGCCGTCTACGGTATCGTCTGTTTGCAAATCAGCGATGCGGTTCGAAAGCTTGATCCACAGCTTGTCCGTCATATCGTCGGAATTCACGTTGCAGATTTGTTCGGCGGTAATATCGGCGTACTCCGAAAGTTCCGGCACGGATTTAACGAGGTCTTCGGCGGAGATTTGCCCGGATACGTAACCCGTATTTTTGCCGGGTTCACCGACACCGGCAATAGTGCCGCCCGTTGCAAGAATCACGATGTGTTTTTTCTTTGCCATAGAAATCCTTGAGAGAAATTTAAAAAGATTTCAAACAAACCTAACCTAAATCTTCATCAGATTGGCGAGAATCAAACCGTGCTCGCGGGCGTAAGAGATAAAGTCCTTCTCTTCTTTTGTGACGCGCATCTGAATTTTTAATGGTTGAGAAAATTTTGGCTTTCGACCTGCGTTTTCTCTTGCTCCGCCATGTCCGAAAGTCTTTTCGTAATAAGCGAGACCCGAAGCTTTCAGGTATGCCTTTTCCGAAATGATTTTTTCACCCTTGCAAACATCAGACTTCAACTTCTTGGAAACATAACCTTCTGAATCTTTGACATATACGTACTGCATTATTAAACCTCTTTCAGCCTTTGCTTTGCAAGTTTGATTTTATCCTTCGGCGTCTTTTGACTTTTCTTGACAAAGACAACGCCAATGACAATGATTTTACCTTCTTGATACTTAAATAGGGAACGCAATTCCTTTGATTTAATCTCAAAAATTTTGTTCTGCAGATGTTTGACACGAACATATTCAATACCCTTTGTTTCTATCAGGTCATATTCTGATTTCAACAGGTCTTGTTGCTCTTGCGGCAGTTCTGCAATTTCTCTATTTACGGCATCAAGTTTTATAACCTTGAATGTGTTATCCATAATATACATTTTCATCTTGAATATGTCAACATAATCAAGATGTGGGGTAGGCGGATGAACCTCCGTCAGGCGAATAGAGACCGTCCCTATTCATATATATACACGCTTATTTCGAACGTTTGGTGCACTTTGGGGGAGAAATTTTACAATGTTTTACCAAAAGCAGATGGCTTGGCCTCGATTTATATATATTTAGGCGAAGATAGGTGCTTATGAGATTTATTGCCCCCCCCCCCGCGTAGCCTTTAGGCGTTTTCTAGTCGCGAGCCTTGCTGTGTGCGGCATGGCACTGGTTGTTTCTTGTGGCGACGATTCGAGCGACAAGTCGCCAGTGCAAGTTGCCGAAGAATCCTCGTCGAGCGAATTCGAAAGGTCCAGCAGTTCTATTCAAAATGTCACCCCCGTCTCGAGCGAAGCAACCCGCTCTTCATCGAGTATTTGCGAAGATTGCGATGAGTCTTCGTCCAGCGTCACGCCGCAGTCGAGCAGTAGCGAGACAAGTGTGTCCAGCAGCAGTGCGAAGTCAAGCAGCAGTTCGGCGAAGGTTGAAGATTCTTCAAGTTCTGCCAAGGTGGATGAATCATCGAGTTCGGTGAAAAGCGCAGAATCATCCAGTTCCGTAAAGGTTGAGGAATCTTCTAGTTCTGAAAAGAACGAGATATCCTCCAGTTCCGAAAAACCTGTAGAATCCAGCAGCAGCGAAAAGGTTGTGGAAAGTTCTTCAAGCGAAAAATCGAGTAGTTCCGCAGGAATTCCTTCAAAACTCTACGATTGCGAAATATATAAGTGTGTCACAACAAAATATCTTAACCCTGATATTGAATATGGCGAATATTTGGATGTGCGAGATTCTCAAGTGTATAGAACAGTGCAAATTGGAGAGCAGGTATGGATGGCGCAGAATTTGAATTATAAATCAGACATGCAAAGTTTCTGTTTTGACAACGATGACAATAATTGTGCGAAATGGGGACGTTTATATACTTGGGCGCAGGCTGTAAAAGCCTGTCCAGAAGGATGGAAATTGCCAGATTCTTCTGAATATGGTTCCTTAGCAATATTTTTGAAAGATTCTACTGGCAACAAAAATGTTGGAAAATATTTGAAAACGGGGAAAAATAATTTATTTGGTTTTAGCGTATTATTGGGGGCCGGTTATTTTGTTGGAGGACCAGACTATTTTAATGAGGGTGGAGAGACATATGGTAGGGCATATTTTTGGACAGCATCCGAAACTGATGAACAAAATACTCTTGAACCTCCCGATAAATACGCTATTATACGAAGTTTGAAATATTCGAATGATATATTCGGAATACTTCCATGGGAAAAGCAAGATGGATTGTCTGTAAGATGTTTAAAAAATTTGTGATTGAACAATTGAATAAATAAGGGATCTTCTATTTTAATTTAAGGATTAATCATATGCTCAAAAACATCCTCTTCTGGCTTGATGTTTACAAGGAACGGAAAGTCAATAAATAGCCGCATAAACGCCACCTGATTTCACCTGGAGCGAATCTTGACAAAGACTCGCTCTTTTTTAAGCCAAGACAAAGCGACGGCGAATGCCTGGCCGCTAAGCGGTAATGACTCTTTCTCGGATGGGAAAGGAGGTCCCGGGTCAGGCCCGGGAAGACATGTTGGAGCCGTGGGCCGATTAGAGACGGATCATCGAACTTCATCGAGCAACTGCTGCGCGGTGACTCCGTAGAATTTTTGGAGGGCTTCGTCGTTGCCGAGGGTGCGCATGCTTTGAATGAATGTTCTGAAGTGTACCAGATCTGCGTTGCGGGCCAAAAGGCGTTCCACCATGGCCTGCGAATACCAGTAGAGCTTTACGGCGGTGCCGGTGTTGTTTTCGTTTACGAACGGTGTCGAAAGGGCTTCGATGCTGGGGACGCCGCCGTCGGGCCGTTGCATGCCCGTGCGCGAGGCGTCAATCACTTGAGCAATGCCTTCGTTGACCCACAGCGGTATATGGTGGCGGGTCATGGCGCGGATAAACGCGTGCGTCAACTCGTGGAAGAACATCGGACGGTATATTTCGCGGTAAGCCATCACGTTTACGGGAATGCGAAGCTTGCCGTCAAATACGGCCCCCACCCATTCCGGGCGCGGCCCGATTCCCTGATACTGTGTCGATTCGTAAAGCACCAGGTTCATCTTGTTTTCGGGGTGGAAATCGAACAGGTGGCAGAGCGAATCATAAGCGACTTCTAGCACCGCCAAGGCTTCCATAATATCTTTGCGGGCGGGACGTCCTTCGAATTCCACGCGGAAGTGCATGGAACGTTCCAAGCCCAATGTCTCTATTTCGCGAATCAGGGATTCGCTTTTCTGCTTTAGGTAATTCAAATCTTCGTGCGAGAACTTGCGCGACTGTACATAAGCAATGCAGTCTTCGTAGCGTTCCTGCTCGAAAAGGATTCCTGCCAGGTGCAGTTGTAGGTTTTGGTCGTCAGGCGTTTCTTTGAGGAGTGCGCGTACATTCTTTTCGGCGCAGTTCCATTCGGCCATGTCTAGGCATTCATTGGTCTCGGCGATGAGCGCTTCGTGCTTGTCAAATGCCTCTTTGGCCGCCATTTGCTGCATAAACCAGCGGGCTCCAATAAGCAAGACGATGACGCCTACGACAATCGAGATAATGTTTTTCAAAGTCTTACCGCCGCTTCGTTAGAAGAATTTTTCCCGCTGCCGGCTTTCTTGTAACGTTCGCGAATGAGTTGCAAGTCGTGCTGGTAGGGATTACGCTTAAAGTCTTCGAAGGCCCAGGCGGTGGGGTGGAATTCGCCCTTTGCATAAGTCAGGAGCATGTCGAGCCACACGCCCTTTCCGGCGTAAAGTTTGAATGGTCCGCGCTTGTAGCTGGGAAGTACCACTTTGTCCAAGTCCATATAGCCGATGTCGATGTTCACGCGACGGGCTTCGGGGTTGTCTGCCATGGCCATCGTGAGTTCCAAAGCGTTGCTGCGTTCTTTTTCTTCAGCAATGGTTTCGGGCGGAATGGTCTTTTCAAAAGAGATGACTCCGCGGTATAAGCCTTCGCCCATTTCGGGGGTGTAATAGGGAGTCTTGTCGAATGCGAAAAGCTTGCCCTTGTGGCGGATTTTGCCCCAGGTACGTTCTAGGGCGTCAATCACTTCGGGGAGCCAATCGGCACCGGGCTGCAAGACAAATGCTAAAAGCTGAGCGTTTTCAGAAAATTGCGAAGACTTCATAACGTTAGTGCGGGAAAATCATCAGGTTCTTGCGGATCATATCAAGCTGTTGCTTGCTGAACGTAAGCACCTTGTCCTTTACGGTAGTGGGGAACATGTAGTTGTCGGCGTCCGGGCAATTGTTGACATTGAACGTGGACGTGTTGCTTGCAATATAAATGCGGGACAATCCAGGAACTTTGACAATGTCGGTGTTCTTAATTTTCATTAAGGACTTGGTGTAGCCTGCTCCGCAATAAGGTGTGTCGTCAAGACCGTCGTCTAGATTCGAATAGTCCCCGATGTCGTAATCGCCCCGGAGGATTTCTATGTCAGCCTTGGTGGCAGTGGTGTGACGGAGTCCAAAGAAATGCCCGGTTTCGTGCAAGGCTGTTTCTACAATGTCTTTCATGGAGAGGGGGTCTTCGCCGTAGGGAGTCTTGATATGGGTTCCCAAAACAACGGTACTGCCGGCACCTTTTCCTAGGTTGGCGCTGAAGGGTTTTGAGTAGCCCAATACACCTTCGTTTTTAATGTAGTGGACCAATACGATGTCCAGGGCGTCTTCAATACCGGGCCAACCGCCGAGTTCCGAAAGGAAAAAGTCTTCTGAGGAGGATCCTGCCAGCCAAGGTTCGTTTGCCGGATATTTGGCACCCAGAGTGGGGTGCTTGGAGGCGTAGTTGATATAGAGCGTGTCAATCGTTACGGAGGTGTATTGAGCGCGGAATTCTTGCAACAGGTTTGATGCGAGTTCGTCGATGGTGTAGCCTTCGATTTCTTCTTCGATGTTGCCGACCAGGATCAAGTTGATTGAAAAATGGTCAGAATAGGCTCCATTCCCGGTGAAACGAATGTTTGAAACTTTCCCTTCGTAGTAGTTTTCGTCAAGGGCCAGAGAAGTCACCCATTCGGTAAACGAGTTTTCTTCACAGACGAAAGAGTAAACGTACCGTCCGTTTTCGACAACGGGTTCCAGAGAACGGACTCTGCTGCCGTGCCATTCCGTTTGGTCCTTGTTCAGGTAAAGCCTAAAAAGCTGCAGCGTAGGTGCGTCAAAATTGGGATCTACGTCGAAAGACAGCTGGTAGGTAGCATTAGGATGGACCACCAACGTAATGCCATGGGCAATGTTTGCTGCGGCAGAATCGTTTTGGGCCAAGTCATTGGGGTAAAGCCTGCGGAGAAAAATATCGCCTTGGTTGTCTGGATAAAGAGTGAAATCTTCAGTTTCACTCTCGGCACAACCGGCAAAGAATAGCACAAGACCGATAAAAGACAGCAAACAAAATTTTTTACAAAAATTTTTCATAAAAAAAGGCTCCAACATGCCCAAAAAAGCGTGTATAGAAGAGGGACTCTTTTAAGGGCGTCATTAATTATGAAATCTAGCAAAAAAAACAAAAATCTGACTGAGTTACAGAACCTTCTCACCCCGCTCATGGGAAAACCGGCTTTATTGAGCGCAATCGTGGTTACCACCATTTTTGCGAGTCTTGATGAACCTGTTTACGCCTGTGTTCTTTTGCCTATTTTGGCGACTTTGACTCATTTGTTTCCGCGAACGTTACAATGGGTGGTGCTGATTAGTCTAGCGATAGGTGTCGTTAGCCATGAGTATTTGGGGCAGCAAAAAGAAAATTCCTTGGATGTAAATATTTCGACGAATGCCTGCGGGGTGGTTGAGTCAACGCAGCAAAAAAAGAGCGGTATGACTTCTATTATCAATCATGGTTATCGCGTTCGCTTGACTGAAAAACGGAATTTGCCGCGGTACCCTCTGCCGGGAGATTCGCTTTGCTACGAAGCCTCTTTTTATCCAGTGACGCCACCTACGGTGCCGGGGGCGTTCGATACGCAGGGGTGGCTTAAGTCGCAAGGACTTGTGGCCTATGGAAAGTTCGTCCACTGGACGGTTCACGGCGAAACCTGGGTGCCGGAGCGCAGCTTTTATCAGTTCCGCAAATGGATCGGGTCGCGGTTTAGCGAATATCTGGATCCGTCAGAAACGGGGCTTTTGCTGGGTCTTTTGGCAGGGGATAGGAGTGGAATTCCCGATGCATTGCGCAGTGACTTTCAGCGCTCGGGGTTGGTGCATGTGCTTGCCATTAGTGGTTTTCACGTGGTGCTTTTGGCGGGAATGCTGATGATTTTCTTGAAGGCGACGGGGCTCCCGCATCGTGTGGTGCGAATGGTGGCGATTGCGTTGCTGTTCCTGTACATTCCGGTAACGGGAGGTTCGCCGGCCGTAAGGCGGGCGGTGCTTATGTTTGCCGTGCCGCAGGTCGGTGCCTTGTTCCAAAGGCCAGCCAATACATTGAATAGCTTGGGCGTTGCGCTTCTCTTTATTATGATTCCCGAGCCTTCTGTTATCTGGAATCCGGGCTTTCAGCTTTCGGTGGCGGCGACTATGGGAATCTTGATGGGCGGCTTTTGGAACCCGCTAAAGAACTTGCCTGAAGAACTCCAGAAGAACAAGTGGTGGACTCGCTTGCAATCGCTTGTGGTGGAACCGACTTATGTGACCTTGTGCGCCACACTTTCGACGTCGCCCTTCTTGATTCACCATTTCAAGACGCTTTCGCCTTTTGCTTGGCTTGGCAACATCGTGGTGGTGCCGGCGATTTCGATGGGGATGCAGGCGGGGCTTTTTGCGTTGCTTTCTCCGGTTGATTTTTTACGGGAATATTTCTGCTATGCGGCGAGGTTCTTTTTACGGCTAGCGTCGTTATTGACGCGCTTGTTGTCGGATTCCTCGCAGGCGTCTGTGACGGTAGGCCCCTTTGAACCGTGGGTGCTGTTGTTGTGCGGCTTCTTGATTGTGGTGGTTCCTTTTTTTGCCAAAAATCGCATCGCCAGGCGCTTTTCGTTGTGCAGTATGTTGCTGTTCGCGGCAATCTTTGCCTATAAGGGGTATGGCGCGGTGATAACGCCAACGTGGAAATTGACGACGATCGATGTGGGGCAAGGAGATAGTCACTTGCTTACTACACCTTCGGGAATGCATATTTTGGTGGATGCGGGCGATACGAAACGACAAGATTCCGGTAAAGACATTGTAGTTCCGTACCTGCATCATATCGGGGTTTCTAGCTTGGATGCCTTAATTGTAACCCATGCGGACCAAGACCATTTTGGCGGGGCGTATTCTATCATCAAGACGTTCCCGGTCAAGGAACTTTGGATTTCCGAATGCGCAAGGATTGACGACAAGGAAAATTGGCAGCAGGTGATTGCTGAAGCGTATCGGCGGGGTATTTTGATCCGGGATATTTCTCGAGGAATCCTGTACAAGGAACGCTTCTTTGAAATCAAGGTCGTGCATCCTGAAACGGACCGCTGTATAGATGCCAATACTCAGAGCATTACTTTCAGGGCGAAGGGGCTAGGGCATTCCGCTTTACTGACGGGAGACTTGACGGTTCAGGGTGAAAAAGAAATCATGAAAACGGATGCGTATCTGAAAAGCGACGTGCTGAAGCTTGGACATCATGGCTCTAAAACTTCAAGTGGCAGAAAGTTCTTGAAACAAGTGAACCCGAAGCTGGCCATTGTATCGAGTGGTCGCAAAAATCGATTCCGCCATCCGAGTAAGCAGGTGATTCAGAGGCTAGATTCGCTAGGGATTCCTTATTTGAATACAGCTGAAAAAGGAACGATCGATATTATCTTTCGTTCCGATACAATGCTTGTGAAAACGATGTTGCGGTAATTAGAGAGCTGTTATCACGTAGAGGGCGATGCTCTTTTGGTCGTTGTTGTCTTCTTGCATGATGCCGATATCGAATTCTACGCGGACGCGGGTTCCGCCAAAGGCAGCTTCCAGCTTAGGAATGATGTCTACCATAAAGTCGTCCTTTAAATGGCCGGCACTTCCGCTAGAGGTGATTTCGATGATGCACAAGACGCTTCTGCCAAAGTGAAGGGTGGGCGAGGTTCCCAGCGAGAATTTCACGTAGCCGTCTTCTCCCGTAACGCCTTCCATAAAGCCTGCACGGGCTTCGTAGAAGTTGGAAAAGTTGCTGGCAATGTAAACGTCTTTACCATAGGTCAATACGACGGCGCTACCGTTGTTGCGGTTGAGTCCGAAATAGCCGTCGAGTTCAAGGAAGCGGCCTGCGCCCATACGGTATCTTCCACCGATGTCGATGGAGGCTTCCATGTTGTCCATCTTGTTGTAGGTGTACATGTCCACCTTGGCGCCCAATTCCCATTCTTTGTTTAAGGCACCCATGATGTTGATGGGGAAGAGTACATTGTCGCCAAAGTCGGAGCGCATGCCGACGCCAGCAGCAAACTTGGGCGAGGGGCGTGCTTCGGGGCCAAAAGTGTAGCGCATGTTCCAAATGCGGTCCAAGGCGAAGACGTTTTGAACGCAAAGGCTTGCTAGGGCGAAAAGAATGATGCGGGAAAATCTCATACGCCTTAAAAATAGCTATTTTTTAGGCGCAAAAAAAGAGGATATCATGATTGATCCGCGTCCAGAGCTTTTGAAACTTTCTGATTACGTTCCCGGCAAATCCATGGAAGAAATCCGTGCCAAGTACGGTTTGACCAAGGTTGTGAAGCTGGCCTCGAACGAAAACCCGCTGGGGGCTTCCCCCAAGGCTATTGAAGCCTATCGAGAAATTGCGGATATTTTACATTTGTACCCGCGTGGTGATGCTCCCAAGTTGATTAACGCTATCGCTGATTTTTATGGCGTTAAGATGGAACAAATCGTTATCGGTAACGGTTCCGACGAAATCATCGACATGGTGGGCAAGGCCTTCATTCGTCAGGGTGACAACTGCGTCGGTATTACGCCGACGTTCTCGGTCTATAAGTTTACCACGCTTTCGAACGGCGCCGACTTTATCGGTGTCGGCGTGGGTGACCAGAAGACTCCGCTTTCGGAACTTCTGAAGGCTATCAACGACAAGACTCGCGTGGTCTTTATCTGCAGCCCGAACAACCCGACTGGCGTGTACTACAATAAGGAAGAACTGGTTGATTTCTTGGATAAGGTGCCGAGCAACGTGCTCGTGTTCCTTGATCAGGCTTATTCTGAATTTGCAACGGCAAGCGATTACCCTGTGCTGATTGACATGCTTGACAAGTACAAGAACTTGTTTATCAACCGTACGTTCAGTAAGATTTACGGCCTTGCAGGGCTGCGCATCGGTTACGCTTTCGGTAATGTTGAAGTTATTCGCGCCTTGTGGAAAATCAAGCCGCCGTTCGACGTGAACCAGGCTGCCCAAGTTGCTGCCATTGCGGCCCTCTCCGACAAGGAACACGTCAAGCGTACGCTTGAACTCAACGCCGCAGGCATCAAGTACTTGACTCTGGAATTTGAATCGCTCGGCTTCAAGGTGCTGCCGACGCAGGGTAACTTCATTTGCATTCACATTGGCCCTAAGGCGAAGGACCTGGTGCTGTTCCTCGAACAGAACGGCATGATCGTTCGTGGACTTACAAGTTTCGGCTTGCCCGAACACATCCGCGTGACGCTCGGCAAGCGTGAAGAAAACGAACTCCTAATCAGCCTCGTCAAAAAGTGGAAGGCGGAGAATTAATCGCCGGAGGTGTTATGGCAGCGACTGCTGAAAATCAAGAACTCTTGAAGATTGCGCTCAAGGCTGCGGATCTTGCCCAAGAAAATATCATGAAGTATTTTCAGGCAAGTGTTGGCGTGGAATGGAAAAAGGACAATACTCCTGTAACCATCGCCGACAAGAGCACCGAAGAAATCGCCCGCAAGTTCTGGGAAAAGGAAACTCCGGGCTTCGGCGTGATTGGCGAAGAGTTTGGAATCGAAAATCCCGATGCCGAATACCAGTGGGTGATTGATCCCATTGACGGCACTAAGGCTTTTATTCATGGCGTTCCTCTATTCGGTACGCTGATTGCCTTGTACAAGAAGGGCATGCCGATTGCAAGCCTCATTCGCATTCCCGCGATGAACACGGCGGTCTGGGCGGTGAAAGATGGCGGCGCGTTCTTAGACGGCCGTGAAATCAGCTGCTCCAAGGTTGCGGCCCTTTCCGAATCGCTCGTACTTTCGGGCACCGTGAATACCATGGAAACGGCGGGCTACGGCGAAAAGTACGCTGCCGTACGTCGGGCTGCCAAGCTGCACCGCGGCTGGGGCGACTGCTACGGCTACTACTTGGTTGCTGCCGGCCGAGCCGAACTCATGATTGACCCGGTGGTTTCGCTGTGGGATATTGCCCCGTATCCGCTTCTGTTCAAGGAGGCGGGCGGCAAGTTCAGTACCATCGATGGCATCACGGAACTCTTCGATGCAAGCGGCAAGCCTGTTGCTCCGATTTACGAAGGCTACACGAGCATGGCCTCGAACGGACTGATTCACGACGAGGTCGCGAAAATCATGTCTGCCAAATAAAACGCTAATCAAAAGACATTAAAAAATGACCCGCATCGTTTAGGATGCAGGTCTTTTTTTGTTAGGGAGGGATGATTGGAGGAGAATTTTACTTCACCGTAAACGCGGTTCCGTCGTAGTCGATGGTTACCGGCTTTGCGGCACTCACTTCACCAGCAAGGATTGCATGGCTCAGCGGGCGTTCCACGTTCCTTTCCAGGTAACGCTGGATCGGACGGGCACCGAATTCCGGCTGGTAGGCACCATCGGCAATCGCTTCGAGCGCCTTGTCGGTCAACGTGAGTTGCAAATCCTGACGGGCGGCGCGTTCGGCGAGTCCCTTGAATTTGAGTTTCACGATGTCCTTGATCTGCGGTTTCGTGAGGCTCTGGAACACCAGCACTTCGTCCAAGCGGTTCAGGAATTCCGGCCTGAAGAAACCACGGAGTTCCGGCTCGATTTCCTTCAAGGTCACAGGCTTTGCATCGCCCGCGCGGTTCTGGAAGTGTGCGGCCCCCAGGTTCGACGTCATGAGAATCAAGGTGTTCTTGAAGTTCACGGTACGGCCCTTGCCATCGGTCAGACGACCGTCGTCAAGCACCTGCAACAGCGTGTTGAACACATCGGGGTGAGCCTTCTCGATTTCGTCGAGCAGAATCACACAGTACGGATGCGTACGCACGGCTTCGGTCAGCTGGCCGCCTTCTTCGTAACCCACGTATCCCGGAGGCGCACCGATCAAGCGGCTCACGCTATGCTTTTCCATGTATTCGCTCATGTCGATACGCACCAGGGCCGCTTCGCTATCGAACAGTTCGGTCGAAAGCGCACGGGCGAGTTCCGTCTTGCCCACACCCGTCGGGCCCAGGAACAAGAAGCTACCGATCGGCGCATTCTCGCGGCTAAGTCCGCTACGGTTACGGAGAATTGCTTCCGAAACCGCTTCCACGGCCTCGTCCTGGCCAATCACGCGGGCATGCAGACGTTCGTCCAAGTGCAACAACTTGGCCTTTTCGCCTTCGCAAAGCTTGGTCACCGGAATTCCGGTCCAACGGCTCACCACGAGGGCAATCGTCTCTTCGGTCACCTCTTCGCTCAAGTCGCCGTCGCTGGCGGACTTTTTGATTTCTTCCGTCTTCGCGGCGATTTCCTTTTCGAGGTTCACAATCTTGTTGTACTTGAGTTCGGCGGCACGGTTCAAGTCGTAGCGTGCTTCGGCCTGCTCCATCTCGTCCTTCGCTTGCTGCAAGGACTTTTTAAGGCCCTGCAATTCGGCGTTTTTCGCACGGCGTTCCTGCCAGCGGTCCTGCATCAGCTTGACTGCAGCATCTGTCGTCGCGAGTTCTTCGCGCAACTCTTTCAGGCGCTTTACGCTGGTGTCGTCGGTTTCCTTCGCCAAGGCCTGCTCCTCGATTTTCATCTGGAGTTCCTTACGCTGCAAGGTGTCCAAAGCTTCCGGCACCGTATCCATCTGCGTCTTCACTAGGCTTGCGGCCTCGTCAATCAGGTCGATAGCCTTGTCCGGCAAGAAACGGTCACTGATGTAGCGGTTCGAAAGTTTCACCGCCGCCACCAGCGCATTGTCGTGCAGACGCACGCCATGGTGCGCATCAAAGCCATCCTTGATGCCACGGAGAATCGAAATAGATTCCTCTTCGCTCGGTTCGTCAACCTGCACGGGCTGGAAACGGCGCTCCAGGGCGGAATCCTTCTCGATGTATTTGCGGTATTCCTGCGTGGTAGTCGCACCGATGCAGTGCAGTTCGCCACGGGCGAGTTTCGGCTTGAGCATGTTGCCCAAGTCCATGGAGCCTTCGGTCTTGCCTGCACCCACGATGGTGTGGATTTCATCGATGAACAGCAAGGTATTGCCGTCTTCTTCAAGGGCATCCAGCACGGCTTTCAAACGTTCCTCAAAATCGCCACGGTATTTTGCACCCGCCATCAAGGCAGACAAATCGAGCGCAAACAACTTCTTGCCCTTCAAAGCGTCAGGCACATCGCCGCGGTAAATACGTTCGGCGAGGCCTTCCACAATGGCGGTCTTACCCACACCGGGTTCACCGACCAGGCACGGGTTGTTTTTCGTCTTTCGGCTCAAGATCAAGATGACGCGGCGGATCTCTTCTTCACGGCCAATCACCGGCGAAAGCTTTCCGTCGGCAGCCATTTCTACAAGTTCACGCCCGTAGAGTTTCAGCGGGGACTGTTCCTCGGCATTCGCGGCACCCGCAAACGGGTCCGACAGCCAAGTTTCCACAACTTCTACGCTGCCCAGTGCATCTTCGAACACCTTCGCAAGGCCACGGTCGCCCGAGAACTTCATCAATGCCACGAGCATATCGCCCGGGGTCACCATACGGTTCACCTGACGCGCCGCCTGCACCGAGGCACGCAAAATGCGGTTCAAGTCGTTATCGGGTTCCACGTCGGGGTTCACGCCTTCCATACGGGGAATCTTCTGCACGAACGGTTCCAGCTTGCCGCGAAGCTCGTTCGTCTTCGCGCCTTTGGACTTATAAAGTTTCTTCAGGGTGGCATCCGGGCCTTCAACTAGCCCCACGGCCAAATGTGCCGCACCCAGGTAGGAATGCGAGCAACGGTCGCGCAGGCTCTGCGCCTTGGCCAACACCTTTTCTGCATCGTTATTAAAATCGGACATATTTTCCTCTCTTTTTTACCGCCATATATATGCAAAGGCCGTGCCAACGCCCCGAAATAGGGAAAAATGGCTTTTTTTTGACGATTTTTAGCCTAAAAACAGGTGCTTTACAACGGTTTCTTTGGGGCTGTTTAATAAAAAAATGCCGTTTTTTCAAAAATTTACGCCATTTTGGCTCATTTTGAGACGTTGGGGTGTTGTAAAGTACAACAACACTTTATGTCCTACAACTATACCTTTTGCCCCCGTACGAATCTATCTTATGGATACGAAACCAAACATCCCAAACACCAACTACGGCATCCCTTGGGGGGGATGCCGTTAGTTTTTTCATAAGGGTGTTTTTCCCTGAGTTATTTCGAGAGGCACTGTGCGGCCTTGAGCATCAAGTCGACTTCCAGCTTTTTCTGGTCTTCGAAGGCTGTTTTCATCAGGTCGCGTACCGTATAATCTTTCTTGATCGACTTCAGCATGCATTCGCAAGTAGCCTTGTCTACGTCGCCGGCTTTCAGGCATTCTTTCACGAAGGCGTTGTCCGTTTCGGCGGGGTAGTTCTGGGGGATGCAAGGCTCGACAAAGTCGAAACCCCACTTTTCAAAATCGATGTTGTCTCCGCTGATAGAGCTCATGATTTGGTTGATGAATTTGCCGTCTTTAACAAGGCGGTCGTAGGCGCATTTGCAGGTTTTGTCGGCTTGGTTCACGCCCAGCCATTCCATGGATTGCACGGTGCAAGACTGTACAAAGTTATCCTTGAAAAGCGGACTTTGCAACAAAGCCTTGAAAATCATCATTTCTTCTTGAGAAACCTGGGGCACTTGAGCCGTTGCCTTGGCCTGCGTTTTGGCGGCGGAATCGTTGGGGGCGGCAAAGCAGAAGGCTGCTGCACAAAGGAAGGCGACAGAAATTCGTCTGAAAAGCATAGGACTCCTTGAGTTTGGGTAGAAAATAGTAAAAAAGCGCGGGGGAGACCCCTTTATTATGCTATTTTTACACCATGAAAATCTGGCTGGTCTTGTTTGTTAGTTTGTTTGTTGCCTACGCCTCGGCGGCTCCCAAGTCTAAAAAGAAAAACGAGTTTAAGGACTCGCGCGACAAGCAGACGTACCGCACGGTGAAAATTGCCGGCCTTGAATGGATGGGCGACAACCTGAATTACAAAACCGAGGGCAGCTTCTGCTATAAGGACGAAGACGATCAGTGCATGGTTTATGGCAGGCTCTACACTTGGGATGCCGCCAAAAAGGCATGCCCCGCCGGATTCCGCTTGCCTACGCACGCCGACTTCGAAAGCCTCTGGACTGCAGCTGGCGCTGACTTTAACGCGGGCTACTTGATCAAGGCTGATTACGGTTGGTCGGGCGACACCAACGGCAACGACACTCTCAAATTCTCGGCCATGCCAGCCGGCAACCGCTTCGACGACGAAACCTATGGCAATACCGCCAAATTCGCCTTCTTCTGGAGTAGCGACGATTCCTCCGAAGGCGTTGCCCCTGGCTCTGCCCGCGTGTGGTACCTCACCAGTAAATCCATGGCGTTTGGCTACATGTCCAAACCCAAGAATTTCGGGTTCTCTGTTCGCTGCGTGAAGTAGAATCGTTATCTTTATCTATATTTCAAAGGGTTAAGGAGGACTTTCGATGAACATTACTGGCAAATTTTGCACGTTGGCTTTTTTTGTAGTGCTTTGCTTATGCTCGGGGTGTTTTTTGGTTGAGGATCTGAACCCTGATCCGCCTTGCATAAATAATCTGTCTGTGACCAATCCTTTTGATGTAGATTCTGCATGGTTCTCTGTGATATGTGACGATTCCGTTCTTTTATCGAATAAAGATGGAATCTTGATTGGATTTAATGATACGATGTATTATCACAATGAAGGTTCTAATTATGTCTTTTCGTACGATGTAGAAACTGATGATCCTATATGGCATGGAAAGGAAGAAATTCAGTGCCGACTGGATATGGATGTTTTTTGCAATAGTGAAAAATATCCGTTTATAGAATATGAGTGGTCGTTCCATCAAAGGAACAGGCAGCTACTTTGGTTCAGTCATTTGGTAGATGGAGTCGGCAAAAAGATTTCCAAAAAGAACGATGTTTGTGGCAGCGGTAGGTATGCCGTGGATATTTGGACTCCGCGTGACCGTCATTGCGCCGATGATTTGTAATGGGCGGGGTCGGGAATCACTAACGTGATTCCCTTTTTCATTCTGTAAAAAGAAATAAATTTTTCGGAAAAATGGTATTCAAACGCCTGAAAATGGCGTGTATAGTAATGGGGGGTCAAAAATTCACCATAACCCTTGACTTTATGTCAAATCTGATATATATTTTATGAGTCCGAGTCATAAACCATTGGTCTGGTTGCATGAACAACCGCAGACACCACCGTTATCTCAAAAAGCGAGGATAGAAACCGGATATCTGTTGCGATTACTGCAATCGGGAATGAATCTGTCACTTCCACAGAGTCGCCCGATGCCGTCAATTGGAGCGCATTGTCATGAACTTCGCATCCGAGATGAAAATAAAACATGGAGATTGTTCTATCGGGTAGATGCGGACGCTATAGTCGTGATTCTGTGGACGGAAAAGAAAACGAACAAGACGCCTGATGAGGTCCTAGACTTGTGTCGTCAACGTTTGAAATCTTATGATGCGGAGGATTAGTTTATGGATAAGTTGAAAAAAGAAAGATTGCAGAAAAAGGGATGGAAAGTCGGGGATGTCGACGAATTTTTGGGGTTGAGTCCTGCTGAAATGGCAATTGTCGAAATGAAAGTTGCCTTGGCTAAGGCATTGGTTGCCAAGCGAAAGGCTCTCGGTGAAACTCAAGTCTCCGCAGCAATTATCGCGAAAACGAGCCAGTCTCGTTACGCCAAAGTGGAACATGCGGACTCCAGCGTTTCCCTTGAACTGATGATCAAGATGTTCTTTGCGTTAGGTGCAACCAAAAAGGAATTGCTGAAGACACTTTCGGCGTAGTCGGAAGCGGAATAGCGAGATTGACGCCTGCGGCGTCCGCGGCATCGACTCGGTCATGACAGCCCGCGAGCGGTCTGTCGCGACGCTCACCTCGCACGCTTTTCGAACTCACGACTTCGTCGTTCGTTCTCAATCTCGCCAAATCCATATAAGACAAAAAAGACACCCTAGAAGGTGTCTTTTTGTCTTATCGGAATAGCGAGATTCGAACTCACGACCTCTTGCTCCCGAAGCAAGCGCTCTACCAGGCTGAGCTATATTCCGGTTCGGTGGTCCAATAATAGAAAAAAATGGAAAGAATTTAAAGGGGAAAGGTCCAAAAAAATGAAAAAAATCGATTTTTTATTTCTTGGCGGGCTTTCTGGGGGCTTTTGTCGGGGCGGGGCGCGGTTTTCCGAGGATCATGATGCTCGAACCGGCGTTGTCGGGCTCGACTTTGTACAGCTGAATGCGGTTGCTCCATTCGGAACGCACCTTGCGGTCGATAATGCGCTTCACGTTGCCGTAGCTGGGGTTACCGCCGCCGTGGATGACCCTGAGAATCTTGAGACCTGCAATCATCAGGTCATCGATGCGCCGCTCCACGGCTTCCGCTGCCTCGTCCGAGGTCATGCCGTGCAGGTCGATTTCGTCTTCAGGCACAGGTAGCTCCCATGCGCTCGGGCTGCGGCGCATTTTACGCCCACGCGGGGCGCGCGATGGGCGAGCGGCGGCGGCCGATTCGGCCTCTTTCTGCATCTGCGCGTCCTTGTCTTCCATGTGGTGGTTGTTGATCCACTGCAGCTGGAATTCTTCTTCTTGATTTAGCGCCATGATTCTCTCTTTTTGCAGTAAAAAATAGATTTTTTTGTCGAAATTGCCGTTTTTGAATCCGATTTTGCCATCTAATCCATTATTATTACAATTTTTTGCATTGAATTCAGGTTCTTTTTTCTTATATTGTAAGAAAATATTGAGGTTTTTGTAAATATGAGTCGTTTGCGGGTTGTTACAGCTCTATTTGCCTTGCTGGTATTTATGGGTTGTGTAAAAAACGAAGTCCCTGAAAACAGGGTATTTTCGCTTGACGACTTGGCAAACAAAAAAGTGGGCGTGCTTGTTGGTACAACGGGCGAAATTTACGCAGCCGATTATGGTACGGACTCTACTCGACTCCAATTGGAAAAGTTCGAAACGCTTGCTCAGGCGGTGGACGCCTTGTTGGAAGGTTCCATTGATGCCGTGCTCACGGACGATGCTCCGGCCAAAGTCTTTGCCCGCAAAAAGCCCTCTCTCAGAATTTTGAATGAAATCTTCAAGGAAGAATCGTATGCAGGCATTGTCGCTAAAGAAAACATGGGCTTGCTTGATTCTGTCAATATCGCTCTAATCCAGATGC
Source organism: Fibrobacter sp. UWT2 (assembly GCF_900142545.1). Lineage (NCBI taxonomy): Bacteria > Pseudomonadati > Fibrobacterota > Fibrobacteria > Fibrobacterales > Fibrobacteraceae > Fibrobacter > Fibrobacter sp. UWT2. Next base: position 234,835 of record NZ_FRBF01000004.1, read on the forward strand.
GTGCGATGGGCGTTTACGATTCGATTTTTGATGCCTATATCGGCGGACAATCCAAGTATCACGTTAAGACTGATTCGGTGACTGGTCCTGTTCTTAGAGTGGCGACCAATGCCGAATTCCCTCCGTTTGAATTCCGTTGCCAAAAGCGCGGAATCGTGGGTATCGATATCGAAATTGCTCGCTACGTGGCTAATTACCTGGAACGTCCGGTCGAAATTATTGATATGGATTTTGACGATATCATCGATTCTATTCGAGCCGGGAAAGCGGACCTTGGTCTTGCGGCGTTCTCGGTCACTGAAGAACGCGGACAGGTCATCAATTTTACGGATAACTATGCCACTTCGAAAATTGTGGTCATGGTGCGCAGTGGCGAAAATGAATCGACTTTCCAGCGCATCAAGGATTCCCTTTTCGGGGGCTAAACCTTAAAGTTCCCGTGGTAATTCCAACTCCACTGTCCGGGGTGCTCGGAAATCCACGTTTCAGTTTCTTTTGCAATGTCCGCGACGAGTTTTTCGGGATCGGACTTGGGCGGATAGACGCTTTCAAAACGGATGACGATTTGCCGCTTTGTGTTGGTCCATGTGCGGAACGTGACGATGGAGGCTCCCATCTGATTCACTTTCTGCGGGAGACGCAAGTATAGCGTGCTCTTTAGACCGAAGAGCTCAACTGAATTGCCTTTGGTGTTTTTGCCTTGGTCAAAAACCATCGCAAGAATTCCCTTGGTCTTGAACAAGTCGCGGATCAGTTTGCCTGTTTCTTCGGGGTGGTATTCGGTCAGATGCGGATCGCTGCGGAGTTCCTTGAGCACTTCGCGGAAGGCTTCGTTACCAACGGAATCGGTAATCAGGTGCACATGTTCGCTGTAGCGGCAAAGGCTACGGTGCAAGAGCTCGAACGCACCTTGATGAATGCTGATGGCTGCGACAGGGCTTTGCTTTACCGCCTCACGGATGATTTCTTCGTTTTCGTAGACGATTCGGCTTTCGACGCTTTTAAAGCGGGCGAGTCCGCGGTAAGAATCGAGCGCGTTCCAGAAGATTCCCTTGAACATGTCGCGAGCGCTTATGCTTGTCTTTATATAAGCTTTCGCGTTTGCAAGGTGCCTTACCGTGCGCCCGTAGGCTCGCTCGGTATGGAGCGCCTTATAGACAGGGAACACAAATGAGAATAGTATTGTGTAGAAAACGTTTGGCAAGCGGAGTAGGAATTGGAGCGTAGCTTTGTATAGGACGAACCTAATATTCTTCATTGAGTCCTTCCTACTGCCTACTGTCTACTTCCTACTTCAACTACTCTTCGTCAAATTCCAGAATATTTCTTCCGAGTTCACGTTCGAACACGCGGCGGCTAAGACCTTCGCCAGCGTAGCTTAGCGTGGGCGAAACTTCGTAGAGCTTGTTCGGGTTCACTTCGACATGTGCCTTACGGAGCCATTCGCGGTGAAGGCGACCAATCATGGTACGAGCGGTCTTCGGAGAATCGTTTCCTTCGGCATTTTTCACCGGAGAGAATTCTTCTTCGCGGACCACGCCAAACGGCATCATCGTGCCCAGCTGCGGGAAGGCGTCAAACAGGAACTGCTCGAACTTCCAGCACTTTTCAATGCCGCAGACTGTCTTGCGTGCGGTGTGCCACGGCAACTTGCTGGTCTGCAACTTGCGCAGGCCTTCAATCTTGAACAAGTGAATGGCGAGGTTGCCGCCGTCAAACACGAGGCTTCCGTCAGGGTTAGTCATGTCGCGGTACTGTTCCGGAAGGTCGCTGTATTCGACCACGCCGGGCTTGCCGTTCTGCAAGGCGAAAATGCCCACCTTTTCGTTTGGACCGGCCTTGTGAACCACTTTGGAGGCAGACATGCTGCGGCCTTCGCTGGCGAGAGCGCCAATAAAGGCGGGGTCGCAAATGCGGCAAAGGGCGTTGTCGACGCTGTAAAGGAATACGTAGCGCACGCCCTTTTCAATCAACCAGGCGAGAGTGCCGCTCTGGGCGAGCGCTCTAAAGCAACCGCCGTTTCCATCGGGAACGAGAGCCAGTCGGTCGTTATCAACGACTGCTTTTCCTTCGGGAGTCAGGGCGCAAATCGTGCCTTGTGCAAAGAAACGGATGTTTTCGCGGGCGTATCCGAAAAAGTTGTGTTCGGTAAAGAAGTTGACCGTTGCTTCATGATTCAGCGGGCTGGTCATGATGCACCAGGGAATCGGGTGACCGACCTGTGCGGCCAGGTTCTGCAAGCGTTCAGCCTGCAGCTGGAACAAGCTCTTGTGGCTCGGGAGTCCGATATCGAACATGCCCTTCGGACCATCGAAACCGAGGCGGGAACCTTGACCGCCAGCGACCAGAAATGCGGCGACCTGGCCCTTTCCCAACAAGATTTCGCCGGTCTCTTTCCAGAAGTCGTAGCGCAGGTCGTCGATTGCGGTCTTGAACGGCATCGGCTTCAAGTCGCCCGAAATGTTGTCGTCCAGCGAGGCGTTGGACTTTTCGGTGTAAAGAGCCTTGAGTTCTTCCCAGTCCTGGCTTTCGATGTCGCGTTCCAAGGCCTTGCGGGCATCGCCGCTCAAAGATTCAAGCTTGGCAATCAGCTCCTGCTGACCTGCCGCATTCAAAGTTTCGATAATGTCCATATTTTTTACCTAATGCCGAAGAAGATCACCATGCTCACGATGAGGGCGAAGATGCTGATGAGGTGCATGCGCCACACAATCTTCGAATTCATCAGGGGCTTGCTCGGGAAACGGCCTTCCCACTTCTTTTGGTAGTGGTGGTGGAGCGGAGCGCAAAGGAAAATACGCTTGCCTTCGCCGGTGGTTTTCTTGGTGAACTTGAACCAGCTAATCTGGAGCAACACGGAGCAAGCTTCGGCGATGATGATGATGCACACGATGGGGAGGAAGAGTCCTGCCTGCACCAAAATGAACATAATGCCAATTGCTGCGCCAAAGCCCACGGAACCGGCGTCGCCCATGTAGATTTCGGCCGGAGGGCTGTTGAACCACAAGTAGGCGAGTAGTGCACCTGCAATCGACATGGCGAGCGGGAACAATTCGTCGCAGCCCGGCAGGTAAGGTACGCTCAGGTACTGGCTAAAGATAAAGTTGCCGCTCACGTAGGCTACAAGACCTACGAAGATCATGCTTGAAAGAATCGGCACAGAAACGAGGCTGTCGAGACCGTCAGTAAAGTTGGTGCCGTTGGCAGATGCGGCAATCACAAAAGTCATGAAGCCCACGAAGATCCAATTGGGCAGGTGAATCTGGAAAACGCTAATGGGGCAGAAGGGTATGGTCAGGTCGCCCTTGAGTTCGGGAATGAACTTATAGCAGAAAATCGCAACGACTAGGCTAAACAAGAAATAGAGGAACAGGCGAAGGCTGCTGGAAATGCCGTCGGCCTTGTCCATGTAGTCGGCGGCTTTGAGTTTGCCGAGCTTGATCAGGCGCTTGGCCTTGACCTTGGCGATGTCATCGATGGCGCCCACCGCAGAAAAAGCCGCAAGCACAATCAGGGTTGAAATGGTGTAGCCGTTCATCTTGCATACCAAGAGCGACACGATTTCAACCACAATGACAAGGAGAAGGCCGCCCATAATCGGGGGCGACTTGGATTTTCCGTCTTTATCGAAGTCGCTGGTGGCGTCAAGGCTCTGGAGTTTGCGGATATAGATCGGCATAAGGCACATGACTAAGATGATGGAAAGCATGGCGGCGGTTCCTGCACGGAACAGACGGCCGTCGAAAAGATCAATGTTGGTTAAATGATAAAGCCACTGACAAAGCATATAAAAATCGTAATTCGGAATTCAGAATTCGGAATTGTTGGTTGGTTGTTAAACTTTTTCTCTTAAAAAATAATTTTTTGTTTGTTTTTTGGCTTTAACGGGGTCCACGAATGTACCCGCATTTTCTAAATTAGGGAACATGAATGAACTCCATATCGACTGTCCGCATTGTGGTACATCTTTTGACGCCCAGATCCAAGGGGATGGCGCCAACATGATGGTATTTTGCTGCGCCCGCTGCAAGACGCCTTTGATGTATTTCCATGGCGAGGTCGCCGAACTGGATCGTGACGAATTTGCAGGGCTGCGCAAGAAGCTCAGTCGAGCCATTGATGCCGTCGTCAGCAATGGTGGTGCAATGGGTGCAGTGGCTGAAGCACTCAAGAAGATGGTGGATGCTTCCGAGGCCCTGGCCGAAGAACGTACCGAAAAGGGCGAAAGCCTGCCCTGCCCCCGCGAAGGTTCTGCTCCGTCGGAATTTGAAAATGTGGCTGAAAAAATCGCCGGTGCCATGGCTTCTAATGATGCCGAAAAAGTTCAGCCGACGGTCATTTCGGACGATATGCTTTCAGACTTGCAGAAAGACCTCGACGAACTCGATGTCGACAGCTTCTTGGATAAGCTATAGAATTAAACTTTCTACAGCCAACTTCCTACTGTCTACTTCCTACCGTCTACTTCCTACTTCCTACCGTCTACTAATCATGCTTGAATTTTTCATCGCAGCGCTTGTCGTGGGGATTGCCCCCGGGCCAGATAATTTATTTGTGCTTGCCCAAAGTGCAGCCCACGGCGCCCGCGCCGGTTTTTGCGTGATTTTGGGGCTTTGCACGGGAATCATGGTGCAGACGGGGCTGCTGGTCGCGGGGGTTTCGGCGCTGGTTGCCGCAAGCCCGACGGCGTTCTTTGTGATGCAATGTCTTGGTGCGGCATACCTGCTGTATTTGGCGTACCGGAGTTTTCAAGTTCGCGCCGGAAACGTGGCTATAGATGATGAAAATCATAAGCCCAGCGATGTCGGCCATCCTTCTGCCCGCAAGCTTTACCTTCGCGGCATCATCATGAACCTTTCGAATCCGAAGGTGGTTCTGTTCATGCTTTCGTTTATACCGCCGGCCGTGCGCCTGGACCGCCCGATTCACCCGAGCTTGCAGACCGCTATCTTTGGCGCAGAATTCATTGTGGCGACCATGATCGTGTTCGGTTCGGTCGCCCTGTTGGCTGGCGCCGTCAAGAAGTTCCTGCTGAATAGCCCGAAAGCGAACCGCAACCTCAACTGGTTCAGCGGCTGCGTGTTCGTGCTCTTGGCTGTGGCGCTGTTCTTGGTTTAAAGCTGTTTTTCAATAAGCTTCAGGATTTTTTCAATCGCTACTTCGGGGGCGTCGTTTGTATCGCCGCCGGCGGCTCGGGTGTGGCCGCCACCGCCGAATTCGCGGGCGATCACGTTCACGTCTACAATGTAGTTGCTGCGCAGGCTAATCTTGTATTTGCCGTTGACGGGGTACAGGAATAAGGCCACTTCGGTGCCGCCGACCTCGCGAATGGTGTCGATGACGTTCGACAGCTCGACCGGCGTCACGTCAAAGCGGGCCATGTCCTCGGGGGTAATGTGGGCGTAGACCACTTTACCGTCGAGTCCGAGCTTGCAGTGCTCCATCACGAATCCGGTCACGAGCGTCTGCTTGTAGGTGCGGGTGTAGTAGGTTTCGTTCACGATTTTCGCGAAATCGATTCCCTTTTCGATCAAGTCGCCCACGACTTGCATGGTGCGCTTGCCGGTGCAGCTGAACTTGAAGGCGCCTGTATCGTGTACAATGCCCAGGTACATGCTGTTGGCCGCTTCTTTCGAAACCTTGCTCTTGTCGAGATTCACGTACAGAACTTCGCTTGCGGAACTTGCTTCCGGTTCCACCAGGTTCAAGGTGCAAAGGTTCAGCGGGTTAGAAATGTGGTGGTCGATATTGATGGTCTTCTTGGCTGCCTTGATACATTCGGCGCCGTTTGCGCCCACGCGTTCAAAACTCGGCGTATCCATCAGGAAAACCAAGTCGTAGGGGATGCCGTTGTTGCTTTCTGCAGTCCAGGCGGAGCGGGCGTCGGATGCCCCGCGCAGAATCTTGTAGCTGTCAGGGAAGTTCTCAAGGTACAAGTCCACATGAATGCCCGGATAGTTGTCCTTGATGTAGTTGTAAATGCCTGTGGTAGAACCTACGCAGTCGCCGTCCGGGCGCACGTGCCCGAAAATGGCCACCGTCTTCGCTTCGCTTAAAAATTCATCAATTCTCATAGTTGGGAATATAGCAAACATTTCTATATTTCGAACTATGAAACTCCTTTTCACCGACCTTGACGGTACGCTCCTGACCGACGACAAGCAGATTCTCGATGTAGACATGAAAGCCATCGAGGGTATGCTTGAACGCGGGCACAAGCTGGTGCTCTGCACCGGGCGTCCGCTCACGAGCGCAAAGCAACTGGCGCAAAAGTACGGCTTCGACAAGTCGGGCTTTTTCCTGGTGAGTTTCAACGGCGGCCTCATTTACGACTACGCCACCGAACAGTCCATTCTGACGCGTTATATTCCGGTAGAATCGGTCAAGTTCATTATGGATGCCGCCCATCGTGCCGGCATGCATGCGCATACTTACTCGGGCGACCTGGTAGTTTCGGAATATGAGACGGAACAACTCAAGACGTATTGCCGCTTGATGAAGATGGACTATGTGGTCGTTAAGGATATCCGCGACTACTACGGCGAATTCATCAACGTGGTCGTCAAGCCGCCTATCAAGGTGAATATCATTACGCCGTTCGATCACGATAGCCTGCTCGATTTCCGCGCCGAAATGCGCAAGACTACTGCGGGCAAGCTCTTTGATGTATTCAGCAAGCCCGAAATGCTCGAATTTTCGCACATGCAGAGTAACAAGGGTGATGCGGTGCGGTTTATGGCCGATTTTTACAAGGTCCCGCTTGCAGACACCATTGCCGTGGGCGACGAAGAAAACGATTGCCCCATGATCGAGGCTGCCGGGGTAGGAGTGGCAATGCTGAATGCCTCTCCGGTTGCCAAAAAAGCGGCCGATTACGTGACTACGGTCGACAATAACCACGGCGGAATTGCCGAAGTTATTGAAAAATTCGTGATTTAGTTGTTTTTACCTCAAATATTCCAATTTGGAATATACAAGGTAACTTTTTTTGAACAAAATGGTAATCTTTGTTGTATCTTCTATATAGATATATAATATAGGGATACTGCAGGGGCATGAAACAATTCCAGTTTGATTACCATAGCATCACTACGTTGAAACGCGACCTTGACAAGATTAGCCTTTGGTGCAAGTCAAGAGTGTTTTCTCATGTGGTATTCCAGATTTATTCCAATTCCATGGATAAGGGGCAAATTGACCTAGTCTGCGACGTTATTTCGCAGAATTTCCCGGATTCCATTTACATGGGCTGCTCGACAGGTGGCAATATCATCGATGGGCGAATTTCCAATGCCGAAATTTCTGTTGTCTGTACGATTTTTGAATACCCTACGACTCAGCTAAAATTGCTGCAGTATACGATGGATGCGGACAATGCCGTTGATGTGGTTGGCAGTATTAAAGAAGAAATCAAGGCGAATCCGTGGGTGAAGGCGGTTGAACTGCAGCTGACGACTCTTGGTGTTTCTATGACACCGTTTTGCGATGCGTTCAAGGATGTGGATCCCTCGATTGCGATTTTTGGCGGTGGTGCCATTAATCCGAACTTGACAAGTACGGAAACATGCATTTTTTCGAATGTGGGCGGATATTCAGGAAAGGGTGTCCTAGTGCTTTTGATGGGGGGTGAAGACTTCTTTGTCCATACCACCCATGTGATTGGCTGGAAACCCCTTGGCCGTGAATTTGTAGTGACAAAAGCAAGGGGACCGGTGCTGTATGAACTGAATGGCGAGCCTGCTTATGAAGTCTATCACCGCTATTTGAATATCCAGAATGACGAACACTTCATTTACAACACGCTGGAATTCCCGTTGTTCTACAAACGCAATGGAATCGATATCATGCGTGCTCCGGTAGCCTGTAACGAAGATGGTTCCGTAGTCATGTCGTCGGATATCGAAGAAGGCGTGAAGGTGCGCCTTGCTTATGGCGACCCGTGGACCATTCTTGAAAGTGTCCGAAAAGACGGCCGTAATATAGGGGTGTTTAGCCCTGAAATAATCAAGGCGTTTTCTTGTGTAGTACGTCGAATCTTTTGGGGCAAAGAAGAAATCAGTAGTGAAACGCTCCCGCTGCAGAGCATTGCGTCTACTTCGGGTTTTTATTCTTCTAGCGAATTCATGCGTACAGGCTGTTGCGTGAATCAGCACAATGCGACCCTTGTGATTGCAGGAATGCGCGAAGGCAAGGGCGGGGAACGTTATGATTTCGAAATGCCCGAGGAGGCGTTCTCGGGCAAGGTTTCCATGATTAACCGTCTGGCTACTTTTATCGATGTGACGGCACAGGAGCAAGCCGAAACTTACGCAAAACTGCAGTTGACCTCTATTACGGATTCCTTGGCGGAGGTGTTTAACCGTGGCGAAATTCAACGCCGAATTACCCAGTGCGTGACGTCAGGGCGGCCAGGCTGCCTTGTAATGTTCGATATTGATAATTTTAAACAAATTAACGACACCTGGGGCCACAAGGAAGGTGATAATGTCATTCAAGAATTTAGCCGTCTTTTAAGAAGGGTTGCCGATGAAATCGGAGTATCCGGGGTCGATGCGGCTGGCTTTAATATGACTGATTTTGAAGACATGTGTGCAAAGGAATACGAACTTCATGGTGGAGACTCTTTACAGCCTGTTCCTGTGATTCTGAATGTAAAATCTCCCATTGGCCGTTGGGGAGGCGAAGAATTCATGGTGCTTTTGCAGGATTCCTCGTTAAAAACGGCTATAGATTTTGCTGATAGGGTGCGTGTCGCGTTCAATGATATTACATTTAAAAAAGCTGGACGTCGTTCCGTGAGTGCCGGTGTAACCGAACTTCGGAAGGGCGAAAGTGCTGATACTGCATTCGTTCGTGTCGACAAGGCTCTTTACAAAGCCAAGAATAACGGCAAGAACTGCATTGTGGTATCAGAAGGAGAAAATGATGGATAGCGTTGTCAAAGCGAAAATTGATTCCTTGTACGAGGCTTTTTCGGTACTTGCGAATGGTGCATACACCTATGTCACCGATATGAGGACGGATTGGACCCGCTGGTCTAAAGAGGCCGTTCACTATTTTGGCTTACCTGATGAATATATGCAGGGGGGTAGCTTATGCTTGGATGGAAAAAATCCACCCGGATGATCGCGCCGCCTATAAAGAAAATATTGACAAGGTCATGTCCGGCCAGACGAATGAACATAATCTTCAGTATCGCGTGTTGACAAAAGATGGCCGCTACATTGTTTGCACCTGTCGTGGGGTATTGCTCCGTGACGAACATGGAAACCCGGACTATTTCGGCGGGATGATCAAGAACAATGACACCCTAAGCTATTATGACGATGTTTCCAACATGAGAAGTCTTTATGGCTTTTGGGAAGACCTGCAGTCGACGAGTTGGCGTGGTGAAAGCCTGCAGGTGATGATTTTGGGCATTAATGATTTTTCTCGTCTGAATGAAATTTACGGCTACACGTTCGGAAACCGCGTGCTCCAGGAATTTTCAAAGATGATCAAGGTCGAGGCCCATGGCATAGGCGACTGGTACCGAATGGATGGAACCAAGTTTGCTATTGTCTGCCAGAAAGCCTCTGTTGAAGACCTGAAAAACCTGTACAAACGTATCCAGTACAATTCCCTTCATGATTTTAATGTGGATGGAACTCGCGTAGTTCTTTCGTTTGTCGCAGGAGCCATCAACCTCGAAAAATTTGATGTCAGCGTAGAAACCGTTTATTCTTGCCTGCGCTTTGCCTATTACGAATCCAAGAATAATCACTTGGGTGAGTTGTATATTCTTAAGAATGACGTCAACGATGACAAACGCGTTGCAATTGAACGAATCAATGTCATCCGCAATTGCATTGTGAATAATTGTGAAGGATTCTACCTGTGCTACCAGCCGATTGTGGATGCCAACACCGAAAAGATTATTGGTGCCGAAGCCCTGATTCGCTGGAAAAACGAAGAGTACGGTGTTGTACCTCCGGTTGAATTCGTGGATATTTTGGAACAAGATAATTTGTTCCCAGAACTGGGTAAGTGGATCTTGAGAACCGCAATCAAGGATGCCAAGAAATTCATTGAATCTTACCCGGGCTTTGTCATCAACGTGAACCTTTCGTACACGCAGCTTGAAAAGCCGAATTTTGTAGAAAGCGTACTTTCTATTCTGGAAGAGGAATCGTTCCCGCCGCAGAACCTGTGCCTGGAAATTACGGAGCGTTGCCGCCTTTTGGATATGGCTCTTCTTAAGGAAATCTTTACAAGACTCCGTCAGAAGGGTGTCAAGGTGGCTCTCGACGATTTCGGTACCGGATTCAGTTCCATTGGCGTTCTGCGCGAACTTCCGGTGACTACGGTGAAGATTGACCGCAGCTTTGTGATGAACATTGAGCAGGATGCTTCTGACCAGAATACGGTCCGCTTTATTTCGGAACTGGCGGATTCCTTCTCGTCGTCGGTAACTGCAGAAGGTATCGAAACGCCCGAAATGCGCGAATTCCTGCTGCGATTCAAGGTCAAGAGCCTGCAGGGGTTCTACTACTCGAAACCGCTGCCGCTTGACGAGTTTATGGACAAATATGTGAATGTGTAGGATATAGTTCTTACTATATTTCTATGCATGAAGAATATTCTCGAGCGTCTGGGCATAAGCCGCAGGCATTTTGCTGTTGTTGGAATTACGTTGGCCGTATTGGTGGTCGCGTTCCTTATATTCAATAATTTGACCGTTTCGTATGCCCGTCGCTGGGACATTGATTGGGGTTATTACTCCATTCTTTCGACGTTCATTCTGCTGATTGTGGGCGTGCTGGTCAATATCCCGGTCATTGCTCGGGGATGGAAGGGCTTTAAGCCTTCGGGTAAAAGCATTTGTGCCTTTGCGGGCATTGCGCTTGTGTTTTCGGTGTTCATGTTCGGAAACATCAGCAATACGCACCGTGTCTTGAGTGATGAAACAAGCTGGGAGTCCATGGGACTCCAAATGTATTTTCAACACACGGGCGGTATCTGTAACGAAGGTGTTTGGACCGATGGCGTGCTGGATTGCAAAACCGAAGTGAACAACTTCAAGGGCAAGGCTCTCGGATTTGTTTATTCGCTGGTGTTCAATTTCATGAACCCTAATCGCGATACGGCCTTGCTGGTGAACTTCCCGTTCTACTTGCTGAGCCTCCTGTTCTTCTTCTTTGCACTTTCCAAGTGGTTCAAGAACGAATGGGCGGCGCTGGCGGCGACGGCGTTTCTGGGCGGTATGCCTATTTACCTGTTGCAGGCCCGTTCAGCATCTACCGAAGTGCTGTACATTTTCTTGCTTGCAGTCCTTATGGCGTGGTATGCCTTTGTGCCGGCAAACAAGGTGAATTGGAAACATTTCTTGCTCACGGTTCCGCTTCTTGGCTTCTTTGCCCAGACGCGACAAGAAACCGTGTTTGCGTTTATTCCTTTTGCCCTTTACTACTACAAGTATTTCTTTGAAAAGGCCCACAGGCTTCCGCTGTTTGTGGCGGCTGTGATTGCCGTGAGCTGGCCCTCGGTGAATACGATGGCGGCTTATCGTGGCTACGATTTCCAGGGGGGTGAACACGCAGCCCATTCGCTAGAAAATTTCTGGTTCAACTTGAAGACGAATATAGAAGTGATGATGAATCTGGAAACGGATTCGTCTTTCGGCGGCATTATGCAGAATCCCTTCTATACGACCTTTACGATTATTCTGTTGGCGTCTACGGTCTGGTTGCTGTTCCGCCTGATTTATTCTCGCCGCTACTGGCGCGGCGCCTTGCTTGGCATTCTGTTCTGCCTGCAGATTTTCGTGATTCTTTTGAATGTGTCGGGGACGTTCACGATCGATATCAACCAGCGTTATGTGCTGGTGGCGCTCCCGCTTTTTGCCCTGATTATGGCGCTTGGCCTTTATGATGCGCTGGCGTTCACCACGAAGATGAAGCCTGAGGCTGCAGGAAAGATTATCCTCGCGGTTTCGGTGGCACTTTCGGTGGGCCTTATGATTTACCATGGGGACAGCTATCGCCATAACATGCTCTATTACAGGAACAAGCTGCTGGGTGAAGAAGACTACCTCGACAAGGCTCTTGAAAGCTACCCGAAAAATTCCATCTTTATTTATGCTCGCCCTTGGCAGATGCTTGCTTCGGGTCATAGTTCCTTCAGTGAACGTTCCTTTATGAGCTGGGACAATGAAACTTTTGCCAAGTGGCAGCAGGTTTCGGGCGGAAACATCTACATGGTCCGCGGCCAGGACGGTTATGGCGAATTGAACCGCAAGTCCCGTGTGGTGGGCTTCAAGACGACTGACCAGGTGGACGAAATCTTGAACGACTACAAGAGTGAACGAGTGCTGATTGAACCCAAATTGTTTGGCTATCCACTTGCGATTTACAAGATTTCGGCCAAGAAGGGTGTATCTACCTATTTGCAGAATTTCTTTGTGAGCGATATGGAAAACAATGCCATGGTCGTGAACAAGCGATTCCCCGAAACCATCACTTACGCTTATTCCTTGAATGGGGAACTGCAGGAAGAATTGATGCTCTCGCTCCCGTCGGACACGTTGCTTCTGGATTCTACCAAGATTAAGGCCGGCATGAACCGGGTGACTTTCGAATGCGTCATGCCTGATGCGGATACCCTTAAGCTGGTGAAGGATTTCTTTGTGGAATCGCCGGAGGTGTTGCTGCTTTCTGAACTGAAGATGGAAAGCTTTGAACAGGCTTGGGGACAGCCCCAGAAGAATGCTTCGGTGGAACATCATAAGATTACCATCGACAAGGAAATCTTCCGTTACGGAATCGGTTCCCATGCACCTTCGTTCATGAAGTTCCAACTGCCTCGGGCTTTTGATACCTTCTATGCCACCATCGGTCTTGATGACGAAAGCGTCGGCGGCGATGGCGCCTCCTTCATTGTGCTGGGCGATGGCCAAGAACTTTTCCGCAGCAAGCGTATGTATTCCACTGAAAAGCAGAGAATCTCTGTTAACGTCAGGGGTGTGCGCGTTTTGGAATTGCGTCTGGATGAAGGCGACAAGCACGATAAGGATTACGACCACGGTGACTGGGCGAATGCCTGGCTGGAGGCCGATCATTGAAAGTCCTTGTAGCACCTTTGGATTGGGGACTGGGGCATGCGACCCGTTGCGTGCCCGTGGTTCGTGAATTCCTGAAACAAGGTGCTGAGGTGGAACTTGCAGTGGTGCGTTCGAACGCCACCTTGTTGCGAGGATTCTTCCAGGAACTTCGCCAGCGTCTGGCGCCGTCCTACAATATCGTTTACCCGAAGCATGGCTATAACATGGGGCTGTGGCTGGCAAAGAACGGCGTTCATCTGCGGAAGGTGATGAATTACGAGCACCGTTTTGCTGAAGAAATGGTGGAACGTTACCATTACGATGTGCTGGTGTCCGATAATCGTTTCGGATTCTATAGCCGCCATGCGAAATCCATTTATATGACGCACCAGCGTCGTATCGCATTCCCGAAGGTGCTTTCGGCTTTTGAACCTCTAGGTATGCTTTGGCACGCTTCGGTCATGAAGCACTTCGATGAAGTCTGGGTGCCGGACTTGCCTGATTTTCCGGGGTATGCGGCGGGGCTTTCGCATGTAAATCATTCTCCGGTGCCGGTAAAGTATGTGGGGGCACTTTCGCGTTTTGAAGGCGAAATCCTGACGGCGAAATCGGACGTACGTTATCGCTTTGTCGCTGTCGTTTCGGGTGTGGAACCTGCCCGAACTCGCTTTGAAAATTTGCTGCGCAAGGCGCTGGTGAAAATTCCTGGTCGCCATGCGATTATTCTAGGAAAGCCGTCGCTTGGCGTAAAGAGTTCCAACGAACAGAACTTGGACTTGTTCACGCATTTGCCCGATGACCAGTTTGCTGCGGTTGTGAAAAATGCGGAATGGGTGGTGTCCCGTGGCGGTTACAGCACGGTGATGGATATGGCTGTCCTTGGCGCAAAATGCATTTTTGTGCCGACTCCGGGCCAGTACGAACAGATCATCTTGGGCCGCGACTTGGCCCGTGAGGGTTATGCTGTCACGATTGATGAATCCAAGTTGTCGACAGAAACCTTGCTTGCTGCCATTAGCGAAAAAGCCCGCGTCGCCCTTCCGAAACCAAGTGATAATAACCTGCTGAAGGATGCTGTATATGCCTCAATTCATTCTCGCTTTTCCTCTCACTAAAGAAATTAACGAGCCTCTCGCTTTGACAGAAACCGTAACGTTGGCCGCCGACGCCTCATCGGTGATTATTCCTGGTTGCAGCGTCATGTTCAAGGTCATCCGTAAGGAACGTGTGGCTGGTCTTGCCGACATTTTTAAGGAACATCAGGATATTTCTGCAGAGGCCGCAGCGGCAATCGAAGCGCACAAGTCTTTGTTGTTCTTGCTTGGCGAAGTCAAGAATATCGAAGAAGTGACCCAGGTGAATATGGCGATTCTCAAGGTGTTCAACGCCGGAGCCTTGGGCGTGTACATGCAGCAATGTGGTGCGGCTTGGACCGATGCTGGCTTCCGCGAAGAAGTGGGGGGTGGCGAATACCCGATGGATCCGTGGATCAATTTTGTGGAAGCGGGTGAGTCGATTTATACGCTGGGCCTTGCAACGTTCATGCTTCCGGATTTGTGTATTGCCGCCTCGGCCGAAGATCCCCAGGAAGCTTTGCTTATGGCCGCCGACAGCCTATTCGGAGATGGTATTCCTGCCAAGTCCGGTTCCGAAGTGGATCTGGGCGAAGGCGTTCACTACGTGCTTCGCCAAGAAACGAAAAATCCGTTTCCAAAAGAATCCCCTGAATACAATAAACAGGGGATCTTCAGACTGATTAAAAAGTAAAGTCAGGACTTATTTAAAGTTCTTTCCCAAAATCGCGGTGACGTTCTTGAGAATGCCCTCGGCAACGTCGGGCTTGTTCATCGAATACACGTGAACGTTCGTGATGCCGTTGGCGTACAGGTCAATAATCTGATCACTTGCGTAAATGATGCCGGCCTGCTTCATGGCTTCGGGATCGCTACCGAACTTGTCGACCAGCGACTTGAAACGCTGCGGCATGAACGAGCCGGAAAGCTTGATGGCGCGTTCCACCTGGTTGGCGTTCGTAATCGGCATTATACCGGGGAGCACCGGGCAATTGACGCCTGCATCGCGCAGCTTGTAGAGGAAACTGAAGAACAGGTTGTTGTCGAACACCATCTGCGTGGTCAAGAAATCTGCACCGGCATCGACCTTTTCTTTAAGGTGCTGGATGTCTTCGGCCTGGTTGGCGCTTTCGGGGTGCTTTTCGGGGTAGCAGGCGGCACCGATGCAAAAGTCGGCATCGGCGGCCTTGAGTTCGCGAATGAGTTCTACGGCGTAATGGTAGTCGCAGTTGTCGCGACCTTTTTCGATGAGTTCCGGGGTCAAGTCTCCGCGGAGAGCCATGACGTTCTTGATGCCTGCGGCCTTCATGTCTTCGATGCGCTGGTGCACCGTTTCCTTGCTGCTAGAAACGCAGGTAAGGTGGGCGAGCATCGGAATGCCGAACTTTTGCTTGAGATTCTTGGCAATGTCGAGGGTGAAGTGACTAACGCCGCCGCCTGCGCCGTAGGTAACGCTCATAAAGGAGGGACCCAGCGCTGCGATAGATTCGGTGGCGGTCTTCACGCTTTCGAAACTTGTTTCTTTTTTAGGCGGAAACACTTCGAACGAAAGGCTCATCTTGTCTTGCTTCAGAATGTCTACAATCTTCATAATCTCTCCGTGGGCGGGTCGAACCGGCACCCTAAGTCTATGCAAATATTTTAATATATGCATAAATATAAAAAGTTTCTAGGGAAGTGGCAAGCGAAAAAGGGGTGATTTCTGTAAAAAAGCAATCCGCCGGCGCGAGGCCGACGAATTGCATTTTTGAGGTTCGGATTATTATGAGGTTCTGGAGTACAATTAGTAGATAAACAACATCTCACGATATTTCGGCAGTGGCCACTTTTCGTCGGGCACGATGCTTTCGATCTTGTCGACGATAATGCGGAGGTTTGCCATGGCATCGAGAATTGCTTCGTGCTTGTCGCCGAGAGCGGCTTCCATCTGAGCAACAGCGGCTTCGAGTTCCTTGAGCTTGTCGCCGAGTTCGCGAGCGTAACCGTCAACAGCGTAGAAACCCTGGGTCTTGGCCATTTCGTTGGTCTTGAGGGCGTTGCTGTAGGCGCAAAGCACCTGCGGAAGCACCACGTTCTTCGCGATGTCGAAAGCGATCTTGCCTTCGATATGAATCTTCTTGTGGTAATCTTCCATGTTGACTTCGTAACGGGAGTCGAGTTCGCGCTTGTTGAACACGCCGTACTTTTCGAACAGGTCCACATTTTCCTTCTTGTTGAGAGCCTGGAGGGCTTCCATGGTGGTGCGGATGTTCGGGAGACCGCGCTTGGCTGCTTCTTCGACCCATTCGTCGGTATAGCCGTTGCCGTTGAAGATAACACGCTTGTGTTCCTTCACGATCTTCTGCAACAGGTTCTGCAGTTCTTCGTGGAACTTGTCGGCCGGAACGCTCTGCAGCTTGTCGGCGATGAGGTCGAAGGCTTCGGCGACGATTGTGTTCAAGATGACGTTCGGTTCGGAGCAGCTCTGGCTAGAACCCGGAGCGCGGAATTCGAACTTGTTGCCGGTGAAGGCGAACGGAGAAGTACGGTTACGGTCGGTAGCGTCGCGCGGGAGCGGCGGGAGCGTGTCAGAACCGAGCTTCAGTGCACCGGCCTGCTTGCTGGACTTCGGATCGCCCTTTTCAAGCTGGTCGATGACGTCGGCGAGCTGGTCGCCGAGGTACATGGAGATGATTGCCGGAGGAGCTTCGTTGGCACCGAGACGGTGGTCGTTACCGGCGCTAGCAACAGCCATACGGAGCAAGTCGGCGTGGGTGTCGACAGCGTAGATCACAGCGCAGAGCGTGGTGAGGAAGATAGCGTTCTGGTGCGGGTCCTTGCCCGGGTTCAAGAGGTTGGTCTTGCCGTAGTTTACGGACCAGTTGTTGTGCTTACCGGAACCGTTGATGCCGGCGAACGGCTTTTCGTGCAGCAGGCAAACGAGACCGTGGCGGTCAGCGACCTGGCGGAGCACTTCCATAATCTGCATGTTGTGGTCGCAGGCGAGGTTCACTTCTTCGAACATCGGAGCGAGTTCGAACTGGGCCGGGGCGACTTCATTGTGGCGGGTCTTGGCCGGAATGCCGAGCTTCCAGAGTTCCTTTTCCACGTCGTTCATGAAGTTGATGATGCGTGCCGGAATGCTACCGAAGTAGTGGTCTTCCATCTGCTGGTGCTTTGCCGGAGCAGCACCAAACAGAGTGCGACCGGCCTGGTACAGGTCCGGACGCTGCAGGTAGAAACGCTTGTCAATCAGGAAGTATTCCTGTTCGGCACCGAGAGTGACGGTGACCTTCTGCTGGGCAACGCCGAAGAGACCCATGAGGCGGTCGGCGGACTTCTGGAGGGCCTGAATAGAACGGAGAAGCGGAGTCTTCTTGTCCAAGGCTTCGCCAGTGTAGCTACAGAAAGCGGTCGGGATGCAGAGCGTTGCACCGTTGCCGTGACGCTTGATGAAGGCCGGAGAGGTCGGATCCCAGGCGGTGTAGCCACGGGCTTCGAAAGTAGAACGGAGGCCGCCGCTCGGGAAGGAAGAAGCGTCCGGTTCACCGACGATCAGGTTCTTGCCGCTGAAGGCGAGGATTGCCTTGCCATCTTCGGGTTCGAGGAAGGAGTCGTGTTTTTCGGCGGTGGAACCGGTAAGAGGCTGGAACCAGTGAGTAAAGTGGGTGGCGCCGCGGTCGATAGCCCACTTTTTCATGGCGTGGGCAACTTCGCCAGCGATGCTTGGGTCAAGCGGTGCGCCGCCATCGATGGTGGCGAAGAGTTTTTTGCAAATGTCCTTGGGAAGATATGCGCGCATGGCCTCGGCGTTGAAAACGTCTTCGCCGTAGAAGTCGATGTTTGCGGGTGCTGCGGGGAGGTTAGCGCCGGCGTTTTCGCTGGCGATTTCCTTGATAGCTTTTAATCTGTATTCGTTGCTCATGGCAATCTCCTATTATGTTTTGTTTTCGGTGCCATAAAAGCAAAACGCGTGCCAAAATCAAAAAATGGCGAATTCGTTACAAAATCGCAAATTTAAAGCTGTTACAAAAATTCGGAGCTTTCCAAAATTTGAAAAATAGATTGTAATCTTACGATTTTTGTAAAATGTAAAAAGTTTCGAAAAATCGCTTGAAATTTTTTATCTTATATAAAAAAGGGTTTTCCATTGAATAAGTTGCTTGTTTGTATTTTGGTTTTTATGCTTGCAATGGCGGCTTCGGCGGCTGTCAAGAAAAAGCGTTTTGATATCGGCGGGGGCGATGCGCCTGCCGCGACGGAAGCGACTGTCGAATCGGTTGCACCTGCGGAAGGTACTGCTGCCGAACCTGCTATGGAGCCTGAAAAACCGGTAGAAAAATCGCGGTCTCTTTATACGGTGATTGCGGAGGAGCAGAAGGTTCTTCGTGAAAAGTTGACGGCGACGATTTCGGCGATGAAAAGCGGCGACAGGGATGCCATCTGGAAGTTCCTCGCAATTTGCCTTGTGTATGGCATGCTGCATGCGCTTGGTCCCGGACATGGAAAGTCGATTGTGGTAGGTTACTTTATTGCGCGTCGTGGTCGCTGGCGGCAGGGCGTTGCACTTGGGGCGGGCATTACCGTGACGCACACGATGAGTGCTGTTCTCTTGTTGCTGATTCTGTATGCGATTTTCAAGGCGACCGTGTTTACTGCGTTTGAAACAGGCCGCATCGGAATCGAACGGGCGAGTTATGCGCTCATTATGCTTACGGGTGTGTTGCTTGTGGTGCTTGCGATTCGCGATGTGATTAAGTCGCGCAAGGGTTGTGAATGTGCTGCTCGGATTGATGCCGCGGAGGGTGCCGTTGCGGAATCAAAATTGCCGCCGGTTGCCCGTTGGCGCGAAATCTTGGGTGTTGCTGCGGTTACGGGAATTGTGCCCTGCCCAGCTGTCGCGCTGATTGTGCTGTTTTGCCTGTTGAATTCCATGGTGGCGCTGTCGCTCCTGGGCGCGCTTGTCATTTGCGTCGGTATGACGATTACGAATGTGGCCTTCGGCATTGCGGCCGTGGCATTCCGCAAGGGAATCGATAAGGGAAGTGCCCATACCCGTATCGCGACAAAAATATACACCGTCGCGACTCTCGCAGGCGGTATCATTATCTTTATTTCGGGGCTGTTGCTGTTTACGAACCAGTATTTTCTATATATGTAAAAATTTTAATTAGGGTTAAGGAAATGATAAAGGCTTATTTTGTCCTCCTATCCATGATGCTTTTGATTGCGGGATGCGGAGGTGATTCTTCATCCAATGCCAGTGAGCATTACGAAAGCGTTTCTTCTATAGAGGATTGCGATAAAGATCATCAGGATGATTCTGTCTATGTAAAAAGTATGGATGTCTACATGACATGCCAGGATGGATTCTGGATGGAGTTTACAAACTCTGAAACGGAATCCCGTTCCGACGGTAAGAGTTCGTCAAGTTCCAAAAAAGACAATAGCTCCGAAAATGGATCTGATGATAAAAGTAGTTCCTCTGATGAAGGCAAATCCGAGAGCAGCTCTTCTTATGAGCACAATCCCGAGAGCATAGAATCTCTTTATGTCGCTGCAGACGACACCTTGTTTTCTCTCAAGTATTTGAATGATTGCAATAGTTCTCACGAAGGCAAGTATGTTTTTGTCATTTCCTTGAACGCTTACCTAGTTTGCAGTGATGATGAGTGGAAAGAATTCAAGCCTCCTGTTCACAAGTCCAGTTCTTCAACAGTCGTAGTGGATTCAAATAATCAGACTGGCATTAGCGATTTGTCAAATTATTTTGATGTCTACAAGGATACCGTTGCTCATGGCAGCTCTAGCATGACCATGATTGAACTTCCCGAGATTTTTAAGGCCGACAGTCTTTTTGGTAAATGCGACGACAGCAAGGATGGCAAGGTTTTCGTAGATTCCGCAGGGGTTATCAAAGCTTCGTCAGACAATTTATACTATTGCAAGAATCATGTCTGGGTTGCGTTGACGTATCAGGGGGCGAATGGGGTTGCGCTTGGTGATGCTCCTGATGGAACCTTTGCTGAAGCGGTGTACCCGACGAAAAATGCAAAGAAAAATAAAATGTCGGCTTATTGCAGTAATGAAGTTCCAGGTGGCGAACAGTATGTGATGGATGGAATCTGGAGATTGGCAGGTGATTTGGAAACCTGTTTCGGGAAAATGTGCTCTATTGTAAATCGCGGTTCCCTGTATAATTTTAAGGGCTATTGGTACATCTGTTCTGTGAATGGATGGGCTGAATCGGACATTCTTAAACTAAAAAACGTTAATTTTTTCAATGAGGATGTTGAGTTTGGCTCTTTGACTGATGAACGCGATGGTCATGTATACAGGACCGTTGAAATTGACGGTGTCACATGGATGGCTGAGAATTTGAACTACAAGGGCGGTGACAAAGAAGTTGGCGCTTGCTACAAAGATGATCCTGCAAACTGCGAAATCACCGGACGCTTCTACAAATGGGCGGACTTCATGAACGCGGCGGATTCCGGTGACGCACTTACAAATCATGGCATTTGTCCTGAAGGCTGGGAAGTCCCGGATACCACACTCTTCCAGAATCTGTTCAAGAACCATTCCGCAGATCTTTATTCTCCGTCGGCTTGGACTTTTGTTGATGATGCTCATTCGTTTGATTCTGAAATGAATACTTCGGGATTTACCGCTTTGGGCGGGCGTCTGTATATCAATATCTTTTGGAATAGCTCAACTCAATTCTGCATTGCTTCTGCAGCGCGCGGTAACCGTTATTATGCGATAATGGAGCCTTTCCAATCGTCTTCTACAAAAGTTAGCACATCTTCTTCCGATTATTGCAATTTGCGTTGCGTCAAAAGCGCTGTCGTGGCGGAGGAGGTTGAATAATGAAGATCCTTAACAAAATCAGCGCTTTGCATATTGCAGTTCTGTTTACCCTTCCTTTGATTTTCCTTGGATGCGGAGATGATTCTGCCTCTTCGGAAAATACGGCGACTTCTCAAGAATATGTTAGGACTTTGGAAGACTTGGACGATTACGAATGTACCAGTGCAAGAGAAGGCTTTATCATATTCCTTTCCGAAGATGAAGAAAGGATGGTTTGCCATTCCAAACGCTGGATTGAATATTCTGAATGGGCTGAAAAGTCCAGTTCATCAACAAAATCAAGCTCGTCTGCAAAGTCTAGCTCCTCTACAAACTCGAGTTCTTCGGCAAAATCCAGTTCTTCTGAAAAATCTAGTTCCAGCGTGAGATCGTCCAGTTCCAGCAGAATTTCTGGCAGCGATAGTGCCTCCGTTTGCGAAGGAAAATATGGTTGCCTAGGATCATTCCATCAATATTCGGATCTCCCTGCCTGCGACAAATCCTTGTCCGATAAAACAGGCTATGTAGAGTCCTTCGATAGATTCCTTAAATGTTCCGGAACTTTATGGATTGAAGACTTTGTTGCCAATTATAACAAGGATTGTACTGCAGAGACTCAAGGGATGGGTATTTATGATTCAAAGAAGCAGGATACATTGGTTTGTGTCAATGGAGAGTGGTACTCCATGCGTAATTTCTTCATTGGAGAAAGGGACGAAGAAAACCCGTTTAAAGCATGGAACGAAAACGCATTGGATCATGAGATATTCCACTATATAACGGATGCCCGTGATTCTGTCTTTGCTTCTTGTACAGCGGCAAAAGAAGGAACCTTCCTTTATGACGAGAGACTGCCGGGATATTCGAGTTATGGTTACTACCGCTGTACTGATGGGTACTGGCATGTGCTTCCCGACTCCGTGGCGGATACGGTTGGTCTAGGCAAAGCTCCCGAAGGTTCCTTCGCCATTGCTCGTTTTTCCAAGGATACCACCAAAGCGCGTAGTCTTTTGTCGAAGAAATGCTTGGTGAACGACGACAAGCCGTATCCGGCCTACTATGTATATGAAGGCGAAGGCTGGCGCAAGGCCACAAATGAAGAAATCTGTAATCTCCACGCTTGCACGAAATCGATTGAAGGCGAAATCTACTATATGCTGGGCTACCGCTTCCGCTGTGAAAATCACAAGTGGGTTCAGGATAGCATTCTGAATACGGCTAAGGAGGATTTTTTCAATCCTTCCGTGAAATACGGCCAGCTGAAGGATCCCCGCGATGGACGCATTTACAAGACTCTGGATATCGGTGGCAGAACTTGGATGGCCGAAAACCTGAATTACCTTGACGATTCTGAAAACATGGCGAAAAAGAACTATTGCTACGGCGATACAGCATGCGAAACCTATGGCCGTTGGTATGAATGGACTGCGGCCATGAATATTGATCCCAAGTATGATTCGATTTCTGCTCCCGCTTTTTCTAGTGACGAGGACCGTCGCGGAGTTTGCCCTCAGGGATGGCATATTCCTGATTCGTTGGAATGGATGGCCTTGGTTGAAAATTATTCCTACAAGGAACTGATGTCGGAATATGGCTGGGTGATTGATTGGTATAGTGTTTCCGCTACTTCAAATACAGGTTATAATCAAACTGGATTCTCCGCGATTCCTATGGGTTATCGTAGTACAGGTTCTTTTTCTTATATAGTCGTCCCTTAAAATCCCGCCCAGCCCGCATAACTATTGGGAAAAACTGATTTCTACCCTGTGAAAATATTGCAAGGTTTTCTAAAATATGAC